>CACZPI010000137.1 GCA_902783005.1 uncultured Ruminococcus sp.
ACGATCGCGGATCAGAACGGTGAAGTTCTCGACGTTTACACGATCGACCCGAAGACCGGAACCGGCACGAACCAGAACGCTGAGGAGGTCAACCTCCCGCAGACTGGCGTGACATCCAAGAGCACAGCGGCAGCAGCAGGCGGTGCGCTGGCGATGATCGCAGCAGGTTTCTGGACAATGGTGAGATCTCTGCGTAAGAAGGACGAGTAAGACAAGATCACAACAAATATCCCCTTCTCCTTGGAGAGGGGGATACCTTTATAGACTCCCACACGCGCCCATCATCGTCCCCCCATCTTCCTTACATCCGATCCGTATGATAATGCTTTGGCAGAAAACTTTTTCTCTATCCTCAAAACAGAGTGTATCCACAGAACGAAGATCAAGACCTTCGCTGAAGCTCGACGTCTGATCGACGACTACATCCATTTTTACAATCATCAGCGTATCCAACTGAATACAAAGCTGACTCCGCTCGAGCTGCGGAGCCAGTTCTCTACTTGATCCATTTTGCCATAGGGGTGCTTTTTGTGCTGTCCGTACAAAATGGGGCGGTTCACCACACGCGGGAGGGGTTTTTCAGTGTGGGGCTTCATCCCCGCACCCACGAAAAAGTGTCAAAGACACTTTTTGGGATTTCCGTAGGATGCAAGGTCTATTTCCGCACAAGCCCTCATAGATTGTACCAATATTCCGCAAGCCGGAGAAAACGGAGGCATGACTATGCAGGGACTGACAGCCGCACAGGCGGCAGAGCGCAGGAAGCAATACGGCGCCAACGCACTGGCACAGGTCAAAGCGCCGGGGCCCGTGCGCATCTTTCTCGGACAATTCAAGGACGCAATGGTACTCATTCTCATTGCAGCCACAGGTATTTCCGCATGGCTCGGAGAGGTCACGGATGCCGTGACGATCCTTGCCATTGTGATCCTCAATGCCGTGCTCGGATTCGTACAGGAATACCGCACGGAAAAGACCCTCGAAACACTCCGGAGCATGACCGCCCCGACCGCAAAGGTCTACCGCGGCGGCATTCTCACAGAGCTGCCCGCCGAGGAGCTGGTGCCGGGGGATGTCATTTCCATAGAAGCCGGAGACTGCGTCCCGGCAGACTGCCTGCTCCGGTCTGCAAGCCGCCTGTATACCAATGAATCCATTCTCACCGGAGAGGCCGAGCCGGTGGAAAAATCCGCTGCCCCGCCCGATGCCCGCACGGAAGAGCTGCATCTGCCATGGATGGTTTACAGCGGCACTGCCGTCACCCGCGGCACCGGCATAGCAGAGGTCACAGCCACCGGACGCACTACACAGATGGGGCAGATCTCCGGCATGCTCTCGGAGACAAAGCGCAAGCAGACTCCTCTGCAAAAGCGCCTCGGGGAGCTCGGACGGGTGCTGGCACTGCTCTGCCTTGGTGTCTGTGCAGCCGTATTCCTGGCGGGCGTGCTGCGGGGAGAGCCGGTCATGGAAATGCTCATGACAGGCATTTCCATTGCCATTGCCGCGATCCCGGAGGGACTGCCGGCGACTGTCACCATTGCACTTGCCCTCGCGGTGAGCCGGATGATGAAGCAGAATGCCCTTGTCAATCGTCTGCACAGCGTGGAAACGCTCGGATGCACCTCGGTCATTTGCTCCGACAAGACCGGAACCATTACGGAAAACCGCATGACCGTGACACAGATCACGGTACAAGGGCATGACATTGCCGTCACGGGCAGCGGCCTGCGGATGGACGGGGCGCTGACGGAGCATGGAAAAACCGTTGTCCCCGCACGCATCCCCGCATTAGCCTCGCTGCTGCAATGCGCGGTGCTTTGCAGCAATGCACAGCTTACCCCCGGTGAACACCATACCTGGAATGCCGTCGGTGATCCGACAGAGACTGCACTGCTTGCAGCGGCAGCAAAGGGCACGGTAACGGCCGCCGCACTTACAGGGTATACCCGCATGGAGGAGGAGCCGTTCGACAGCGATACCCGCTGCATGGCCGTTCTGGTGCGGCACGGCGGCAGCAGGCTTGTCTATGCCAAGGGCTCTGCGGATGTGATCCTATCCCGGTGCAGCCGCATCCGGACAGACAAAGGCGACATTCCGCTGACCGCTGCGATCCGAAGCCGCATTCTCGGGCAGACCGAAGCGCTTTCCGCACAGGCACTCCGGGTGCTGGCATTTGCGGAAAAGCAAACAGATTCCCTGGGATCGGCGCACGCCGGCATGGTCTGGCTCGGTCTGACCGGCATGCTCGATCCCCCGCGCCCGGAGGCAAAGGAAGCCATCCGCACCTGCGCAGGCGCATCGGTGCGGACGGTCATGATTACCGGTGACCATAAAAAAACCGCCGCCGCAATTGCAAGGCAGGCAGGGCTTCTGCGGGGCGGAGAGGTCATCACGGGTGATGAGATCGACCAGATGACCGAGGAGCAGCTTGACCGCAGGCTCCCACAGATCTCGGTCTTTGCCCGGGTCAATCCCGCCCACAAGCTGCGGCTTGTTAAAGCATTCCGGCGCAGCGGTGCCATTGTCACCATGACCGGCGACGGCGTGAACGATGCCCCCGCGATCAAGGAAGCCGATGTCGGCGTGGCCATGGGCGCAGGCGGTACGGCAGTCGCCCGGCAGGCAGCTGATGTCATTCTCATGGATGACAACCTTGCCACCCTCGTCAGCGCGGTGAAGGAAGGCCGCTGCATCTATGCGAATATCCGGAAATTCGTGCGGTATCTGCTCTCATGCAATATCGGGGAGGTCATCACCATGTTCCTCGGCATCCTCATGGGAATGCCGGTGGTGCTGCTGCCGGTGCAGCTTCTTCTGGTGAATCTGGCGACTGACGGACTGCCCGCCATTGCCCTTGGTCTGGAACCGGCGGAGGAAGGGCTGATGAAGCAGCCGCCCCGCCGCCCGGAGGACAGCTTCTTTGCGGGCGGCCTCCTCGGGCGGATCGTCTGGCGCGGGGTGCTGATCGGGCTTTGTACGCTCGGGTCATTTTCCACGGCGCTGCGGATGGGCGCCGCGCTTCCGGCGGCACGCACGGCAGCACTGGTGACGCTTGTGGCTTCGCAGCTCATCCATGTATTTGAATGCAAATCAGAACGCGGAAATCTGTTCACCGTCCGCTACGCCTCCAATCCGAAGCTGATCGGGGCGGTACTCATTTCCATGGCGATGCTTGCGGCTGCGGTATGGATCCCGCAGGCATCGGGTATCTTCGGAACGGCGCCGATCTGCGGCGGGATTCTCTGGCAGGCGATCGGGTTTGCCTTTGCGGTTCCTGTCGGGGCATCACTCCTGATCCGGCACAAATGACCACGGCATCCATGCGGCAGTCTCCCCGCTTCCGGGAAGGCTGCCGTCTTCCTGTGCGAGCTCATACAGCCCGTACTTTGGCACCTCGGCTGCATAGAGAATGAAGCCATCCGATTCCTCCGGAGGATCTGCATCCGGATTCTCCGTCAGCACGATGCCGCCGTCATAGATCAGAACGGCATTCCGGGGCACATCTGCATCGGCCGGAATGACCTCGATCAGATAGGAAAACCAGTCTGACGGGAACACGCCGCACCATTCCTCGGATTCCAGCGTGATCCCGGTATCGCGTGTGAATGCCTCCACCGCCTCCGCATCGGAGAGGACATAGCGCCCTGCAAGCTCCGGATGTGCGCCGATGCTGCATCGTTCGATATGGAAATCGGTATAATAATAGGTCGGCCGGTATCCTTCCTTGCCATACGCTGCCCGGACAGCAGGAGAAACAGTATTGTCCGCGATCCAGAGCACCGATGCCGCCGGAATGCCTGTGCGCCGCCCGGTTTCATCCCCTGTTTCGCGCACAAGGATCATTTCGCCGGAATCCTGCACGATATAGACCGACTTTTCCCCGGCATCCATTGCTGTCTCGGCACAGGGAAACGGCGTGTCCTCTGTGATCCTGCGGCTCTGCTTCCAGAGCTTCTGCACAGTCGTTTCGTCTATGCTGCAAAGCGGCTCTGTCAGCTCACGCAGCGCATAGAGCTGATCCAAAAATAGCTCTCCGGATCGGAAACATCCACCGATTTCAGAGGAAAAATGATAGTCATATACATCCCCCGCAGAATCCACAAAGTACCCGCTATCAAAATGCCCCCATGCACCGTTCGTACTGCGTTCGATCAGAATGATGCTGTTTTCGGGCAGCGGCGCGGCTTCCTGACAGCCGGTCATTCCCAGGAAAAGCAGGGCAATCGGCATAATCCATTGTTTTTTCATAGAGATCCCTCCCTTGTGCATTTGAAAAGGATACGATTGCGGTGAGGGATTTTTATGGAAATCTTAAAAATTTTTCTTTCCAGTTATAAAATCCGGAATTGTATTGACATTTTATCAAATCCGCGCTATAATAAGGTAGTTATAGTATTTTAGTCTTATTGGCTTAAAGCTATCATCCATCGTTAATCTCCTTCAAGAATGGATGCATCCATCAATAGATATGAAGAATACAGAAGCCTTTCGTGCATAATGAGGAGGTCGTATCATGAAGGACTATTATTTTACAAGTGAGAGAGAGTATGAATCTGAAGAATGCAAAAGCGTTGCGGAGGCAGTAAAAAACAATCCAACCGCACACGTTATTATCCAGGGATCCCAAAAAAGGATACATCTTGATTTCCAGTCACCTCCACCTGGCGCAAAAGAACGAAACAAATCAACCGCCTTGATTGCTCTAAAAATCATAAACAAATATGTTAAAAAATGGGGACTTTCTGATGCGATACCGTACCTTCAGAAAAGTCATGACTGTACTGCAACAATAGCATTTGGCGGAAACGAACAATTAGACTGGGATGATTATGGAAGACAGTTGAAACCAAACGAACATCGAAAGCATTTTGAAGAATTGATAATGAGTATTTTGTCAGATTGATATAGGTGTTCTCTAAAAATGAGGTTCCCATAATATCTGAGAGGAAAATACTTAATACCGCATCCAGCACCATTGATTTAGGTGCTTGTATGTGAAATTTTTTTTGAATGCTATTGCATTTCCCGTCAGGAAGTGCTATAATAAAATCACAAGGGGAGCTTGTAGACAGGCTGAGAGGAAGGCGATTGAGCCTTCGACCCGTAACCTGATTTGGATAATGCCAACGTAGGGAAATCACCGGATACCGGAGGGACTGCCTTGGCGCAGTCCCTTTTTTAATTGTCAGGAGGGTTGTTATGGTCAAGGTAAACGGCGCTGCACTGGATGCAGACGGAATGACGGTCAGTGCGCTGCTGGCACAGGAGCAGTATGATGAAAAGCGCGTGGTCGTCGAATGCAATCTGGAGATCGTACCGAAGGCGCAGTATGCAGAAACGATTCTGCATGACGGCGATACGATCGAGATCGTGAGCTTTGTGGGAGGCGGCTGATGACAAGAGACGAATGGGATGCCGCCCTCACTGAACGCCACGGCAAGGCGCTGCATGAACGGTTTTCTGCCGGATGCGCCGCGGTCTGCGGGCTCGGCGGGCTCGGCTCCAATATTGCGATCCATCTGGCGCGGGCAGGCGTCGGGCAGCTCCGGCTGTTTGATTTTGACACGGTGGACATCTCCAATCTGAACCGGCAGCAGTATTTCCCCGATCAGCTCGGCATGGAAAAGACCGCTGCCCTTGCACAGACGCTCCGCCGCATTGCCCCGTACTGTAAGATCATCGCACAGACCGTGCGGCTGACCCCGGAGAATATCCCGGTGCTTTTGCAGGGCATTCCGGTGATCTGCGAGGCATTTGACCGCGCTGACCAGAAGGCCATGCTCACGGAAACCGTCCTCACACAGCTCCCGGAGGCATGTCTGGTGGCAGCTTCGGGAATGGCGGGGCTGGATTCTGCCAATGCCATCCGGACAAGGCGTATTCTGCCGCGCTTCTATCTGTGCGGTGACGGTCAGAGCGATATTGCAGACGGTATGGGGCTTATTTCCGCACGGGTCGCCGTCTGTGCGGCACATCAGGCCAACATGATCCTGCGGCTGCTCGCAGGAGAATCCGAACCATAAGGAAAGGAAGTAATTACAATGGAACAGGACAAGCTGATCCTCGGCGGGAAGGAATTCACCTCCCGCTTTATTCTCGGCTCCGGAAAGTATTCCCTGTCTCTGATCGAGGCAGCGGTGAAATATGCCGGAGCACAGATCATTACGCTCGCAGTCCGCAGAGCTAATACCAAGGAAAAGGAGAATATCCTCGACTACATCCCCGAAGGCGTGACGCTGCTGCCGAATACCTCCGGCGCCAGAACGGCCGAGGAGGCAGTGCGCATCGCACGGCTGGCGCGGGAGCTTGGATGCGGCAATTTCGTCAAGATCGAAATTATGCGCGATTCCAAATACCTCCTCCCGGACAATGCGGAAACGGTACGCGCCACCGAAATGCTGGCGAAGGAGGGCTTTGTCGTCCTTCCCTACATGTACCCCGATCTGTATACGGCACGCGATCTGGTCAATGCCGGTGCCGCCGCCGTCATGCCGCTTGCGGCACCGATCGGCTCGAACAAGGGACTGGCTACCCGAGAATTCATCCAGATCCTCATTGACGAGATCGACCTGCCGGTCATTGTCGATGCCGGCATCGGCAGACCTTCGCAAGCCTGCGAAGCCATGGAAATGGGTGCTGCTGCCGTCATGTCGAATACTGCACTTGCCACCGCAGGCGATCTGCCGATGATGGCCGATGCCTTCCGCAAGGCAGTCGAGGCAGGCAGACAGGCCTATCTCTCCGGTCTTGGCCGCGTGCTGGTGCGCGGGGCATCCCCGTCGGATACCCTGACCGGATTCCTGCATGACTGAGGTGAGCGGCATGGAAAATCAGTTTTTTGTAGATTCCGACGCGCTTTCCGAAAGCGCCCTGAAACGCAAGCACCAGCTGGAAAACGATCCGTCCTCCCGCACCGATCACATGGCCTACATGCCCGGTCAGGAGCAGATCTCCTCGGACATTCGTGAAAAGGTCATGGCGCAGGTCGAAAGCTATGACCCCTCGCGCTACACTGCCAATGATGTGACCCGTGCGCTTCGCAAGGAATCGCTCTCCGTCGAAGATCTCAAGGCGCTTCTCTCCCCTGCCGCAGAGCCCCTGCTTGAACAGATGGCAGAACGCGCCCGCATTGAAACGCGCCGGCATTTCGGCAATACCGTCTACCTCTTCACACCGCTGTATATCGCCAATTACTGCGAGAATTACTGCGTGTACTGCGGATTCAACTGCTACAATCATATCCGCCGGATGCGGCTGACCATGGAGCAGATCGAGCATGAGATGCAGGTCATTGCAGAGAGCGGCATGGAGGAGATCCTCATTCTCACCGGGGAGAGCCGTTCGCAGAGCGATGTGCAGTACATTGGTGAGGCATGTAAGCTGGCACGGAAATACTTCCGGATGGTCGGCATTGAGATCTATCCGGTCAATGTCGAGGATTACCGTTATCTCCATGAATGCGGCGTCGATTATGTGACGGTATTCCAGGAGACCTACGATACCGTGAAATATGAGCAGCTCCATCTGGCCGGCCACAAGCGCGTCTGGCCGTACCGCTTTGAAGCGCAGGAGCGTGCCCTCATGGGCGGCATGCGCGGAATTGCCTGCTCGGCATTGCTCGGGCTTTCGGAATTCCGGCACGATGCACTGGCAAGCGCACTGCATGTGTACTATCTCCAGCGCAAATACCCCCATGCAGAGGTCTCCCTTTCCTGCCCGCGGCTGCGCCCTATCATCAACAACGGCAGAATCAACCCACAGGATGTCGGGGAAAGGCAGCTATGTCAGATCCTCTGTGCCTACCGGATCTTCCTGCCGTTTGCAGGCATTACGGTATCCTCCCGCGAATCGGAGAGCTTCCGCAACGGCATTGTGAAGATCGCCGCCACCAAGATCTCTGCCGGCGTTTCCACCGGCATCGGTGACCATGAGAGCAAATACACCGGCAAGGAAAGCGATACCGAGGGTGACGAGCAGTTTGAGATCAATGACAGCCGCAGCCTGCCGCAGATGTACAAGGACATGTCCGACGAGGGGCTGCAGCCCGTACTGAATGATTACCTGTATGTGTAAGATCATCTGTATCACGAACCGGAGTCTCTGCAAAGAGGATTTTCTGGAGCGCATCCGGAAAATTGCCGCCGCAAAGCCGGATGCCATCTTGCTGCGGGAAAAAGACCTCTCCGAAGAAGACTACACCGCCCTTGCCCGCGAGGTGGCCGCAATCTGCCGGCAGAATGAAGTGGACTGCATTCTGCACACCTATCCTGAGGCAGCCATTTCCCTCGGTATCCATACGCTCCATGTACCGCTGCCCGTCCTGCGCACGCTCCCGGACGCTGTCCATCGTCAGATCGCCCTTATCGGCGCATCCTGCCACAGCATGGAAGAAGCGGAGGAAGCCGCGTCGCTCGATGCGCTCTACGTCATCGCCGGCCATATCTACGACACCGACTGCAAACGCGGACTGCCGGGCAGAGGAACAGACTTCCTGCGGAAGATCTGCGACAGCCGGGGCATTCCCGTCTACGCCATCGGCGGCATCACGCCGGGGAATATCCGGGAAGTGATCGAAGCCGGTGCCGCAGGCGTGTGTATCATGAGCAGTCTGATGACCTGTGATGACCCTGCAATGTATTTGCAAGAACTGCGAGGTGCATTATGAAATTAAGACCGGAACAACTTTCTCTCTATGCCATTACCGACCGCGGCTGCATCGGTGCGCGTTCCATTGACGATGCGGTTGCCGCTGCCCTTCAGGGCGGTGCAACGATCGTGCAGCTCCGGGAAAAGGGATTGCCGGAATCCGAGCTGATCGCAGAGGCCAGACGCATCAAAAAGCTGTGCAGCGCCTTCGGGGTGCCGCTCATTGTCAACGACAATTACCGTGCTGCCCTCGAAGCGGGGGCGGACGGGGTGCATGTCGGCATTGAGGATGCACCTGTCGCAGAGATTCGCCGCCTTGCCGGGGAGGATTTCATCATCGGCGCAACGGCCAAAACCGTTGCACAGGCGCAGGCAGCACAGGCAGCGGGGGCAGATTATCTGGGGATCGGTGCGGTCTTCCCGTCGCCGACCAAGCAGAACGCCATCCGCATTACCCCGGCACAGTTCCGGGAGATCCGTGCAAGCGTCAGCATTCCCGCCGTTGCCATCGGCGGCATTACGCGGGAGAATCTGGATTCCCTGCGCGGCATCGGGGCAGACGGATTTGCCGTTGTCTCTGCGGTCTTTGCACAGCCGGATATTGCCAGGGCTTGCCGGGAGCTGAAAGCCCTGATCGAAACCGTATTGTAAACCCACCGCGGCAGCCCGGGGGCACCACTCGCTGTCGCACAAGAAAACGTAATGCATTCAGAAAAGGAGTTCTATCATGAAAACTGCACTTACGATCGCCGGATCGGATTCCGGCGGAGGCGCCGGCATTCAGGCAGACATCAAGACCATGACCGCAAACGGCGTTTACGCCATGAGCGCAGTCACGGCACTCACCGCCCAGAATACGACCGGCGTGACAGGCATCATGGAAGCCACACCCGCATTTCTCGGGGCGCAGCTTGACTGCATCTTCACGGACATCGTGCCGGATGCGGTCAAGATCGGGATGGTTTCCTCCTGCGGACTGATCGGCATGATCGCGGATAAGCTCACGCAGTACCGCGCACAGCGCATTGTACTCGATCCCGTAATGGTCGCCACCAGCGGAGCACGGCTGATCGGCGAGGATGCCGTGGAGGCGCTGCAAAGCCGGCTCATTCCGCTGGCGGATGTCATCACCCCCAATATTCCGGAGGCGCAGGTGCTGACCGGACGGGAGATCATGACAGCCGCAGACATGGAGCTTGCTGCACAGCAGATCCATGCGGCATTCGGATGCGCCGTGCTGCTCAAGGGCGGCCACCAGCGCAATGATGCCAATGACTACCTTTGCAGCGATGACGGCGGGATCTGGTTCCACGGTGAACGCATTGACAATCCGAATACCCACGGAACCGGATGCACCCTGTCAAGCGCCATTGCCGCCAATCTTGCCAAGGGCATGAACCTTCCGGATGCTGTGGAACGCGCCAAGCGCTATCTGTCCGGCGCCCTTGCGGCCATGCTTGATCTCGGCAAGGGATCCGGGCCGATGAACCACGCATTTGCAATCAAGAATGAATTTACACAAGCCTGAAAGGAGCCAGCTATGAAACCGTATTACACACAGATGGATGCCGCAAAAATGGGGATCATCACCCCCGAAATGGAGATCGTTGCCAGAAAGGAATACATTGACCCGGAGGAGCTGCGGGCGCTTGTCGCCAAGGGTGAGGTCGCCATTCCCTGCAATGTCGTTCACAAGGCCATTTCCCCGGAGGGCATCGGCACGAAAATGCGCACGAAGATCAATGTGAATCTCGGCATTTCCGGCGATGCGAAGAATTATGACATCGAGATGCAGAAGGTCGATCTGGCGCACAAATTCGGTGCAGAGGCCATCATGGATCTGTCCAATTACGGCAAGACCAACACCTTCCGGAAAAAGCTGATCGAGAAATCCCCCGCCATGATCGGCACCGTGCCGATGTATGATGCCATCGGGTACCTGGAGAAGGATCTGCTTGAGATCACCGCACAGGATTTCCTGCGGGTGGTTCGCGCCCATGCCGAGGAGGGCGTGGACTTCATGACGATCCATGCCGGGATCAACCGCCGTGCCGTGGAATCCTTCCGCAGAGAGGGACGGAAGATGAACATTGTCTCCCGCGGCGGCTCGCTGCTGTTCGCATGGATGATGATGACGGGCAATGAAAATCCCTTCTACGAATTCTATGACGATGTGCTTGACATCCTGCATGAATATGACGTGACCATCAGCCTTGGGGATGCGCTGCGTCCGGGCTGCATTGACGATGCCACGGATGCCGGACAGATCGCAGAGCTGATCGAGCTGGGCAATCTCACCCTCCGCGCCTGGGAAAAGAATGTACAGGTCATGGTCGAGGGCCCCGGCCACATGGCCATGAATGAGATTGCCGCAAACATGACCCTGCAAAAGCGCCTGTGCCACAATGCGCCCTTCTACGTTCTGGGACCGCTTGTCTCGGATATTTTCCCGGGGTATGACCACATCACCTCTGCCATCGGCGGGGCGATCGCGGCGGCAAACGGCGCAGATTTCCTGTGCTATGTCACCCCTGCGGAGCATCTGCGCCTGCCGGATGTCAATGACGTCAAGGAGGGCATCATTGCATCGAAGATCGCGGCACATGCGGCAGATATTGCCAAGGGTGTGCCCCATGCCCGTGACAAGGACAATGAAATGGCCGAGGCACGGCATGCCCTGGACTGGGAGCGCATGTTTGAGATCGCGGTGGATCGTGAGAAGGCACAGGCCTATTACGAGAGCACCCCGCCCGCGGAGCGCCACACCTGCTCGATGTGCGGAAAAATGTGCGCCGTGCGGACGACCAATCTCATCCTTGCCGGTGAAAAGGTCGAATTCTGCTCGGAGCTCTGATCGGCAGCAGCATCTCCCGCATGCCGGGGGATGCTGCTTTTTACAAAAATGTGAATTGGATGTCGAGAAAAACAAATTCTTATTAAATTTTCAGTAGAAATCCGTGGAACTTCGCCCAAAAGTATTGATTTTGTGATACATTTTTGATATACTATAGATAATTTCAGCCGGAGAGGGGCTGAAGAAAGAGAGGGTAAAAACCATGAAAAAACATCGTATTGCTGCACTGGCGGCCGCGCTATGCCTCCTGTGCACGGGGATCCCGATGACGGATCTCTCCCGGACAGCTCCGATCACCGCATCTGCAGCGGCGGCGAAGCTCACCTACGGCGACCTGACATACACCGTCGCAGATGGATGCGTTACCATCAGCGGGTGTGATACCAAGGTCACAGAGACCGAAATCCCGTCGGAAATCGACGGCATGCCGGTCACCAGGATCGGCTCGACAGCATTCTACGGCTGTGCGCTGACCTCGATCGTCATTCCCGAGGGCGTGACGGAGATCGAATCCGGTGCCTTCTGGCACAGCGCCGCACTGGCCGACGTAAAGCTGCCGTCCACACTGACGACCATCCAGGGCTTTGCATTCAATGACTGCGCTGCACTCGCAGACATTGCCATCCCGGAGAGCGTCACCTACATCGGCAATGCAGCCTTCGGCGGCACCCCCTGGATCCAGGCACAGTATGAAAAGGGCGATTTTGTTATTGTCAACGGCATCGTGATCGACGCGACCCGTGCAGTCGATACCCAGATTGAGGCATTTGAAGCCGAGAAGGAGCGTATTGCACAGGAGATCGCTGAGGCAAAGATCTGGCATCGTGCCATGGTCATCACCAACCAGATCGGTTACTTCACCACCGGCAAGAAGGAAGCGACCTTCATTTCCGATGCCTCCGGCGCTGTGGATTTCCAGGTGCTGGCTGCTGACGGAACGGTCGTATTCTCCGGAACCGGTACCCCGATGGGGGCGGACAGAGAATCCGGTGATACCGTTCAGGTGCTGGATTTCACTGCATTCCAGACACCGGGCACCTATTCGATCAAGACCGCAAGCGGCGAGGAATCCCGCTCCTTCAAAATCGGTGTGACAGAGGACTATTCCGGTCTGATGTATGATGCACTGAACTACTTTTATCAGAACCGCTCCGGTATTGCAATTGAGGAGCAGTATATCACCTCCGGCGATACTGCCGCGCTGGCGCGTGAAGCAGGCCACCTGCCGGATGTTGCCACCATCCAGAATGTCTGGATGTACAAGGAAACCACCGGCACCCAGGATGTGACCGGCGGCTGGTATGATGCAGGCGACCACGGCAAGTATACCGTCAACGGCGGCATTGCACTGTGGGTCATGCAGAACCAGTACGAGCGTGCGCTGGCACACGGCACGGCAGATGCCTACCAGGACGGCGCCATGAAGATCCCGGAGAATCAGAACGGCTATCCGGATCTGCTGGATGAAGCACGCTGGGAAATGGAATGGATGCTGAAAATGATCGTGCAGGACGGTGACTGCGCCGGCATGGCTTACCACAAGGTCAACGACAAGAAGTGGACTGCCATCGGTCTGGCTCCGGCTGACGATGTCATGGATCGCTGGCTGATCCCGCCGACGACCGCTGCCACGCTGAATCTGGCGGCTGCCGGTGCGCAGGCTTATCGTCTGTGGAAGGATCTGGATCCGGCATTTGCCGAGGAATGCCTGACTGCTGCCAAGAATGCCTATGCGGCAGCAAAGGCACATCCTGATATGTATTCCCCCAATTCCGAAGTCGGCGGCGGCGGTGCCTACGGCGACACTGATGTGACGGATGAATTCTACTGGGCAGCCTGTGAGCTGTATGCTTCGACCCGCGATACGGCGTATTATGATGACCTGAAGGAATCGAAGTGGGCGCTTTCTGTTCCGGCTGATTTCAGCGGCGGCGAGGGCGGTCAGGTCGGCAGCTTTGACTGGGGCCATACCGCTGCTCCCGGAACCCTGACCCTGAAGCTCACGGGCGTTCTGAATGATACCGATGAAGCGGTGGTGGATGCCAACCTGGAAAAGACCGCAGATACCTATGTTTCTTACTGCAAGGCACAGGGCTACGGCCTGCCTTTCAAGGGCACCGAGAACAAGGACGGCTATCCGGATTATCCGTGGGGCTCGAACAGCTTCATTGCGGATGATGCGATCATTCTGGCATATGCCTACGATTCCACCGGCAAGGCAGAATACCTCGACGGCGTGACGGCTGCAATGGACTACATTCTCGGCCGCAACCCGCTCGACTTCTCCTATGTATCCGGCTACGGCGTTCACAGCCTGCAGTATCCGCATCACCGCTACTGGGCGATCGAGGAGAAGGATACCTTTCCGAAGGCACCGTGCGGCGTTCTGTCCGGCGGCCCGAACTCCAATTTCGATGATCCGGTCATCAAGCTCGAGGATCTGGAAAAGGGCGTTTCCGCTCCGCAGCTCTGCTATGTCGATGATGTACAGGCCTACTCCGTCAACGAGTGCGCCATCAACTGGAATTCCCCGCTGGCATGGGTAACCGGATTCCTCTGCGAGCAGAATGGCGGCATTGCCGTTTCTGCACCGTCTGCCGGCAAGCAGATCCCGGAGCCGGTCAATCCCGAGCAGATGCCGCTGTATGTGGCCATTACCCTGCCGGAAGGCATTACCGGCATCGGTGAGCAGATCTTCGGCAGCTCTAACGGCTATGTAAATGAAGTCCATATTCCGGACGGCGTTTCCATGATCGGCAAGGAGGCCTTCTACCGCTGCGAGAGCATGGATATTCTGACACTGCCGGAATCCGTCGAGCAGGTCGGTGACAATGCGTTTGCAGACACGCCCTGGCTGAAGGAGCAGCTTGCAGATTCCCCGCTGCTGATCCTCAACAATATTCTCATTGACGGCACGACCGCCGAAGGGGATGTGGTGATCCCGGACGGCGTGACCGCAATCCTGGCCAATGCCTTCCACATGAACAAGAAGCTCACCTCCGTGACCATTCCGGAGACCGTGACACGCATCGGTGCAAGCGCCTTCGAGGGCTGCACATCCCTGAGCGCAGTATCGCTGCCGGAAAGCCTGCGCACGATTGAGAAGAGTGCCTTTGACGGTGCGGCTCTGACCGAGCTGACCATTCCGGCAGGCGTGACAGCGATCGGTGACGAGGCATTTGTCAATAACAAGTCCCTGGAATCCGTAACGGTTCTGCCTGTGAAGGCTTCCATCGGACGCGAGGCATTCGGCTGCACCTCGACCTTTACGGCGAACGGTCAGTATTCCTACATCTTCGTACACAAGGTACTTGAGGACTTTGTGGTGAAGTGCCGGGAAGGCTCGACCGCAGATGCCTACGCCAAGGAAACCGGCCTGAAGACAGAATACTTCGGTGAACCTGTCGCTACCGGCGGCAACGGCGATGTAGACGGCAACGGCAAGGTAGAGCTGCTCGACGTCATCATGCTCAACAAGAACCTCCTCGGCATGGTCAAGCTGACAGATGACGGCACCAAGAATGCCGATGTCAATGGCGACAGCCTGGTAGACGGCACCGACTCCCTGTTCATTCTCAAGAGTCTGGTCAGCCTCGTGACACTTCCGCTGTAACATTCCCCCTGATACAAAGCCCCCTCCGGATTAGAAAATCCGGAGGGGGTCATTCTTTTATGGATTCTGCTCAGCAGGCAGTTGAATCCAGTCTCCCATTTTGCGATCCCATTCCGGAGGCGTGAATTCGATGAAGCCGCCCCAGGTATAGAAGGTCATTTCTCCGAAATAGATCTTCCCGTCTGCCACATAGAAATCCACACGAAGACAGCGGGATACAGGATCCGTCAGGAGCTTACATGCATCTTTCAATTTCATCCTATTCTTGCAGGATACAGGCTGGCCTGCACCCTGTTTCTCCTTTCAGAAATGATTGAAATGTCCTGATACGTGATGTGGCCTTCCTATTAAACCAATCCCTCACAGTGTACATTCTGATCTCCCTTCACAACAGCAGACAAATAATTGTGGTACTGCTCCGCAATGACATCCATAGAATGCGTCTCATTGATTTTCTGTGCATTTTCAGAGAGCCGTGTCCCCAGTGCATCATCCTCTGCAATGCGACACATGGCCTGGCAGATGGCATCTGCATCCCCGACTCTGACCAGAAGGCCGTTCTCACCGTCCTCGATCAGCTCCGAGGGGCCGAAATCACAGTCGGTCGAGATACACGCACAGCCGCAGGCCATGGCATCAAGCAGGACATTGGGCATTCCTTCAAAATCACTCGTCAGGACGAACATCCGGGAGCGTGTCAGAAAGTCTCCAACATTCTTCTGAAATCCCAAGAGCGTGACAAATGGTTCCAACCCATTTTCGCGGATCTGCGTCAAAAGCTTTTCCTGATCCTCACCTTTGCCCAGAATGGTCAGCCGATACTCCGGATAATCCTTGTGAAACTGCGAAAATGCCTGAATCATCAGATCATGCCGCTTTTGCCTGGTGATGCGCCCTATCACAATGATCGATTTTTCTCTTGCAGTATAGGGCTCCTGCTGCGGTCTGACGCCAAAAGACACACCATTGGGAATGACTGTGCTTTTCCGTCGGAGCGATGTCGGATAAAACATGCCTGCCCCCTTTGTCTGAAACACACAGCCGTCAAGAAGGGGTGTCATCCAGTAAATCAGCTTCTCCAATTTGCCTCTGAAGTCTCGATAAGGATTACACCGTTCCGAG
>CACZPI010000138.1 GCA_902783005.1 uncultured Ruminococcus sp.
TGTGACTGAGCCTATCAATGAGGACTACTATCTCAGCCTGTTAGTGCCTAAAACTTCAGGTCAGGCAGATGTTGTACAGATACAGCCGGCAGGCATGGCAAATACGGTAAACCATGAAGGAAATGCTGCGACAGGCAACGTTATCCGTGCTACAGTGACGAGCAAGCTCAATGCGGCGCTTATCATAGGTGATTTCTATCGTCATACCGTGTCGGATTTTTACGTGACTTCTGCGCTGAATAGTCAGATAATAACAGAGGCGAATAAGGTGCTGACAGCAACAAGTACAGCTACGATAAGCCTGATAGATAATGAAGAACATACTCAGGCGGCATATTTTGCAAATGTTCTTTCAAATGCAGAGCATCTTTACCATTCGTTCAATCTGCAAATGATCCGCAGTAATTCCGAGGGAAAGAATGACGACATCATCAAAGGTATTGAAAAGAATCATATTTCAGCAACATATAAGATCAATAACGGTACTAAGCAGGCAATCCCTGCAAATGGAATAATCCGTGAAACCAGCTATATCCAATGTACGACGGGAGATATAAAATCCTATCTGGTAAGCGAAGCGAATCATTACTCAGTAACGATCACAGGAGAGGCAGTTTTGAACTTTGATTCTTATGCCGATGAATTCCCTTCTAATCCAAATGATTTGGATAACATTGGCGTTCGTGGTGCAGTTCGTTCAAATATTTCCTATCAGGAAGACAATTTGCCATATTCAAAAATGCATGCTCCGCATGATCCGGTTGCACCTTACTTCTATACCAAGGAGGACAGCAGTGCATTGTTCTCATTCGATGCTGTTGATGAACTTGACGAAGAAGAAATCGGTACAAATACAAGGAATAACAGCAGATTGGGAGTTAACGACAAGTTTGTATACAACAACCTTATTCACGGAAAGTCTGTTTATAACGCATTAGACGTTAAGGACTATACAAACGCTACGTCTGTTACATATACACTGGAGCTGTTCAGAAAAACTACTGCAAATGGTTCAACAGATTATGTGCAGGTCAATATGCCGGAGTATATTACAGATATCGAGTTAACAGATACCGAGACAGGAAACCTGACCAAAACAGAACACACAAAGACCGTGGGCACAGAAAGTGTTACTTACTATGAATACAGCAGAAATGTTGATCCAAACGGTGCTGATAAAGATGCGATGTTCTATACCGACTTTGCTTGTCTTGTTAAGAAAGGTGATGATTCAAAGAAAGAATATGCAAATTATAAGATACAGCTGACCGTTCGATTGAACGGCTCTACGAATAATGAGCGTGCATCGTATATCATTTATACAAACGCTAAAATTGACCCGACGATGATTGATGAAGCTGCTTCATGATTGTCAGTACAAAAATAGCCAGAAAGACGGGATACAGTGCAATCTGTATCCCGTTCTTTTTTATACGCCGATAGTCTACTATATACCTCGTGAGCTGAACCGTGAGAGCATTACCTCGCCGTGGGACTGCCGATCACTGCCAACAACCGCACCATTACCGTGGATATTTCCGCAGTGATCGAGCCGAACAGCCAGACCGGTGTTTCGTACATGAATGCAAATGAATTCTTCCATTCCTTCTGCCTCTCTCTCATCCGCTACAGTGAAAGCGGCATTGAGAGTGACATCCAGGCATTGTCTGCGTCCGACATCACGGCGAAATTCAGCATTTTACGCCCGTGGATGCAAACAGCCTCAGTTGTACGTTCGACCGGAAGAATAACTACATCAATGTACAGACATTCTCCGAGGAGCTCTCCGGAGCTGCTTGCTTTCCCTTCCAAGGGTGACTTTGCCCGGCAAGCCGCACATTTCCAATTGACATTTCCCCCGGATTATGCTATAATGATAATGAGTAGATATGCCCGCAGAAAGGAGGAATGCGCGATGGCTGAACCGGAAGTTCGGACAAATGTCGGCGGACTGCGTGCCATTGAGCTGTACTATCGCTTCATCCGCGATATTGCCAGCGGCCAGCCTGCCTTTCTCCAGACCCACACCCGGCTCAATTCCCCCGGACTCGGCACCATTATGCCCGAGAATTTCCGGGAGGTCGCTGAGGTCACGACCCAGTGCAATGAGCTGTTCCGCCTTGAACTGCTCCAGGCGCTCGATGCCTGGCAGAAATTCATGGATCGTGAGCTGCATTTCGGCTGGATCGCCGTCTATATGCCCGTGCGCTTCCTGCATGAGGTGGGCGGTGACCGCACGCTCAGCGAGATCTGCGCCCGCTATGCGCTCCCGCCAAGCCGGATCTGCTTTGCACTTTCCGACCGGCTGCTCGAGGAGACCGACGGTACGGCAGCCGCACGCATTCTCGCGCTGCGCGACCTCGGATTTCATCTCATGCTCACAGGCTTCGGCGGCAATAACTGCCCGATGATGCGCCTGGCAGACTTCCCCGTGGACTATGTCATGCTCAGTCCCGAGGTCACCCATTACATCGACAAAAGCGAACGTGCTGACAGTGCCGTGCGTTCGATCCTCGGATTCGTCTCCGACCTCGGAGCCGAACCCATCGCCGACGGCGTGCTTGGCAGCCGGCAGGCAGAGCTTCTCTTTGAATGCGGCTGCCAGTACTGCGCAGGCCCCCTTGCCGGCAAATATATGGCCGAGCGCTATGTGCGCCGGAAATCCGATTCCGATACTTAACGAAAAGGAGTAATCACTGTGGCTGAAGAGATCAGAGATGTCCTGGAGCTGCGGCGTACCGCGAAGGAAACCAAGCGGTATATGGTCGTCATGCGCATCCTCGGACTGCTGGTCATCATTCTTGTGGCGGTCGTCGCCGCGGCCTATGCGATCTCGTATTTCTACGATAAATTCGGCAGCTTCACCGTCCGGATCGACAAGTACGACATGGTGCGGCAAGGTCTGACCCTCTCGGAAACGCCGGATTATGACATCGCCAATGCCCGCCTCGACGCCAACACCGTCCACAACATGACCAATATCAGCGGCGCCGATCTGCCTGAGACCATTGACCAGATCAACGGCTCCCATAACGGCGAAAATTTCATCGCCTACACATTCTACCTCATCAATTCCGGTGACGACACTGTCACCTACACCGGTGAAATGTCGATCGAAAACGTCACCAACAATGTCGATGAGGCCATCCGCGTTGCCGTCTATGTCAACGGCGAACGCACCATCTACGGCAAGACCAAGTCAAACGGCGGCGGCATGGAAAGCGACTGCGACAGCACCTTCGCCTCGTCCACGCTTGTCATGCAGACCATGCATGAGAACTTCGAGCCGCAGGCGAAGGATAAGTATACCGTCGTCATCTGGCTCGAGGGCAATGACCCGGACTGCATCGACGACATCATCGGCGGTACTGTGAAATTCGGTATGGACTTCCGGATCACGGAGTCAACATAAATTGTATAGGAGACGAAACAAATGAAGAAAGTGCTCAAATCCATTGTCAATATCCTCGCGTGGGTCGTCCTGATCCTCGCCCTGCTGGTCACGATCCTGGTATTCTCCTCCGCACGGAACAACGGCGTGGCCAATCTGTTCGGCTACATTCCGCTGACGGTGGAATCCGACTCGATGTATCCGACCTTCAGTCAAGGGGATCTGATTATCTGCCGCGAGATCGACAGCATTGACGCATTGCAGGAAAATGACGTCATCACCTTCTGGACGATCATTGACGGCAAGCGGGTCAAGAATACGCATAGAATCACGGCGGTCAATGACGAGGATTCCGTCCGCAGCTTCATCACACGCGGTGACAACAACGCCATTGATGATGATACCCCCACCTATGCCGGCGACATCATCGGCAAGTGGACGAATGTCAGGCTCGCAGGGCTCGGCAATGTCATGGCATTCCTGCGCACCAAGACCGGATTCTTCGTCTGCATCCTGATCCCGATGGCGATTTTCTTCCTGTTTGAGCTGTACAAGTTCATCGTCGTGCTCATCGAGATCAAGCAGCCGGCTGCACCGGAAATTGACGAGGAAGAGATCAAGCGCCGTGCCATCGAGGAATATCTTGCCGAGCAGCAGAAGAAAAACGGCGCTGCACCGGCAGATTCCCCCGAAGCCCAGACGGAGGAAAAGGTCACCGTCCCTGCGGATACGGCAGAAGCCCCCGCAGACGATCCCTCACAGGAGTAATCTATGAACGGCTTTCTGAAATGGTTTTTCGCCTTCATTTCCCTGATGCTGCAGGGATTTGCCGAGATCTTCCTCGGCTTTGGACGGGGCATAAAGCAGATCTTCAATATTCCTGCCTATATCGCCCAGTTCAAGCAGTATTCCAATGAATTTTCGGTGGTCAGCTGGATCCTTGCGGTCATTTCGCTGATTATCGTGATCGCGATCTATGTCCTGATCACCGTCATTATCATCATGGCTGTGCGCAAATACCTGCGCTTCCGCCATTCCATCGTCAGCAATGAGGATCTGCTCGAAGAGATCTCCCTCCTCCAGCAGCGCGTCATGAAGCTGATGAAGGAAAAGGACGAGATCATGGCGCTGAAGGTCACACAGATGGGACTGGCTCCCTCCGGTGTGCTCTCGGTCGGTGAAGGCGCGGCAGCGCTTCCCGGCAGCGAAGCACAGGATGCCGGCGGGGCTCCGGCCATTGCAGAGGACGGCGTGGTGCAGACCACAGACCGCCGCTTCTCGAAGCTGATCGAGGTGGACAACTTCTACGCCAATTACCAGCCGCCGGAATACGAAAATGATGTGACCCTCAAAGACATTGTGGAGCGCTACCGGAATTTCGCCTGCTCGCGGATGCATCTGTATTACGATCACAAGACGATCCGGCTGTTCCTGGCAGGTATGGCTTCCACCAAGCTCATCATTTTGCAGGGTATCTCCGGTACCGGTAAAACCTCCCTGCCGTATTCGATGGGTAAATTCCTCCAGGTCGATACGACCATTGCCTCGGTACAGCCCTCCTGGCGTGACCGTACCGAATTGTTCGGCTACTTCAACGAATTCACCAAGAGCTTCAATGAGACAGAGGTGCTCAAGCGCATTTATTCGTCGAACTACAACAATGACGTCAACCTCATCCTGCTCGATGAGATGAACATTGCGCGTATCGAGTATTACTTCGCGGAAATGCTCTCCATCCTCGAAATGCCGAATGCTGACGAATGGGAGCTGGATATTGTCCCGAATGTCTGGAGCACCGACCCGGTGCGGCTTGACCGCGGCAAGCTCGTGATCCCGCAGAATATCTGGTACATCGGCACGGCGAACAACGACGATTCGACCTACGCCATCTCCGATAAGGTCTACGACCGTGCGCAGCCGATCAACCTCGATTCCAAGGGCGTGGCATTCGATGCGCCCGATACCCCGCCGATGCGCCTCGGCTACGACCACCTGAATGCGCTCTTTGAGGAGGCATTCAAGACGTATCCCATTTCACAGGAAAATCTCAAGAAGATCCAGCAGCTTGACCTTTGGGTCATCGAAAAGCTGCGTGTGGCATTCGGTAACCGTATCCTCAAGCAGATGGGATTGTTTGTCCCGGTCTATGTGGCATGCGGCGGCGAGGAGCTCGACGGCATTGATTATGTGCTGGCGACCAAGATCTTCCGCAAGTTTGAATCCCTCAACCTGGCCATGCTCCGTGAGGAGCTCCGGGAGCTTTGTACCTACCTGACCAAGCTCTTCGGCAAGGGCAAGATGGGCGAATCCATCGCCTATCTGGAACGCCTCCAGAAGCTCTTCTAAATGCGGGGCATTCCCTAAAGCATCCATCACAGCGGGCGGGGCACTGCCCTGCCCGCATCTGATTTCAGAAGGAAAGGAAGGTGAAGTGCATTGAGTGATGCGTACAGAAAATGGTACGAGGATTTTGAAGCCCTCACGCAGCTTTGCGAAGAGGATGAACTGTTTGCATCCCTCAGTACACTCCTCCACCGCAGCCGCAACACCTTCGCCCTCAACCGCAAGCTCATGCAGAAGGCGATCGACGTTTCCTGGGTCGAGGCGATCGAGAACGGACTGCTCCATCTCGACAACTGCCTGCGCACCCCGCGGCGCACCATTGAGGACGTCGAGGAGATCGTGCCCATTGCCCTCTCCCGCAAGATCACCGTCGAATCCGTCAAGCATCTGGCGCAGCATACCGACCTGATCCAGAGCGTGGACAAAAAATCCGGCAAGATCACCCCGTCCAAGATCCTCAACGTTCACAAGGAAGAAAGCCTGATGACGTATGAGAACAAATTTCTCAATACGCTCGTCAACCGGCTGTTCATCTTCATCAATACCCGCTATGAGAAGCTCGCGCAGATCACCCGCGACGAACAGGCCTACACCCTGCACTATGACACCGCATTGGATGACGGGGCGGGCGGCAGGATGAAAATGGAGGTGAAGCTCGAGACCATTTCCAGCCTCGATTCCTATGATGACAGCGGCTACACGGTCTGGCAGCGCGTCGAAAAGCTCAAAAAGGCGATCGAAGGCTACATGGGCTCGGAGCTTTGCCAGGCGCTTGGCACCACCTACATCCGGCCGCCTGTCATGCGAACCAATGCCATCATGAAAAATGTCGATCTCAAGGCCTGTCTGGCATTGTGGCAGTACATCGAAAGCTACGACAAGGCCGGCTATGAGATCCGCATCGAGGATACCGCCGTCCAGCCCGAGGGCAATTATGTGGAGGATTTCTACCGCGTTGTCCTGCTGCATATGCTTCTCTTCCGCTCCCAGATGGAGGGCGAGGAGAGCGTGACAAAGCTCCGGGAGCTGAAAACACAGAAGGGCAAGGTCATTGCCCCGAAATTCCTCAAACACTTTGAAAAGGAGCTGTCCTCCGACTACGGCATTGCCGCGGAGGGCGTGGCAGGCTACATTGCCGCCGAGGGCGCAGCGCCTTTTGTACGGCGCATGCCGGAGAATGTCGGAGAGGTCTTCGACCAGATCGGACAGTGCATCGCCATTGAGCAGGCGTACCGCGCCGAGGAAGCCGCAAGGCTCGAAGCACAGCGTGCCGCCGAGGAAGAGGAAGCCCGCCGTGAGGAAGAGCGCCGGCGCATTGAAGCGGCGCGTCAGGCAGAGCTTGAACGCATCGAGGCCGAGCGTGCCGAGGAAGCCCGCAGGCTTGAAGAAATGCTTGCCAAAAAACGCGCCGAGCAGGAAGCTGCCATGCGCGAACGCGAGCGGCAGGAGCAGGAGCGCCTTGCTTTGCTCGAAGAAAAGCGGAAACGCGAGGAGGAAGAACGCCTTGCCCGCGAGGAGGCCGAGCGCATCGAAGCCGAGCGCCGGCGTATTGCAGAGGAGAAGCAGCTTGTCCGCTCCGAGCTTGGCGAAGCGCTTGGCATGGATGAGGATGCCCTGACAGAGCAGGAAGCGCCGGCGGAGGAGATCACCGTCACCGAGGAAGAGGTCGAGGAGGCCATTGCCTCGATGGGTGAGCAGCCGGAAAGCGAATTCGAGGATCCCCGCGAGGTCGCTGCCCGCATGAAGCGCGAGCAGCAGCAGCGTGAACGCGAACGCGCCGAGCGGGAACGCGCCGAACGGCTCAAAGCCGAACGGCAGTATTTCGAGAGCAAGCCCTTCCGGGAGATCTACAAGGAATATTCGTGGAATCCGTTCTATGCGATCCCGCGTCTGATCCGCCTTCTGCTGGCCGCGCTCTTCGGCATCATTCCGGAGGACACCGACAATCCGGATCTGAAGCAGAGGCTTGCGGCGATCAAGGAGAAAAAACGCCTTGCCGCCGAGGAAAAATCCACCCGTCAGCAAATGGAGGTCTACTACCGCAAGTATGCACCGGTATTCCCCTACAAGCAGCGGCGGTGGTTCGAGGATCAGAAATTCAAACGGAAGCGGGCAAAGGAACAGAAGGGCAAGCCGAGGCCTGCCTATCATCCGCCGCAGCGCACACCGGAGGAGGAGCTGGCCATCCGCACAGAGATGCAGCGGCTCTACCGCGAATACCATGTATCGGTATGGGAGCGCATCCGGCGGCGGATCGACGAATTCCAGGAAAACCGCAAGGTGGTGTGATTAACGGTAAATGGACGAGGAAAAGGAAATCACGCAGCCGGATCCCCCCGCACAGGATGCCCGCAGCATTCTGAAACGGATCGGATCGGCTGTGCTGACTGCGGTGCTGGTGCTCTCACTCGGGCTGATGGTGTATGTCACGGCATGTACCGTGCGCGGCAAACCCGCGGTGCTGCTGGGACGATGCATCTTTCAGGTCGTCACCGGCAGCATGGAGCCGACGCTGCATGTGGGCGAATGCATTCTGGTGGAGCGATGTGATCCGGAGACACTAAAAACAGGCGATGTGATCGTCTATGTCTCGGAGGATCCGGAGATCTACGGGAAATTCGTCACGCACCGCATTGTGGCGCGGGAGCCGGACGGCAGCTTCATTACCCGCGGCGATGCAAACCCCGTGGCGGATGCGCTGGCTGTACGGCCGGAGCAGATCCAGGGGAAATATATCCGGAAATCCCGGCTGTACACATGGGCTTCGAGCTTTGCGGATCTGCGCAAATCCGCGCTGTTTCTCATTATGCTGGGTGTCACGGCCATGGCATTCTACGAGCTTCGGACGGTGCTGCGGCTGGGAAAAGAGGTACAGGAGGAAACCGCGCAGGAGCGTCAGGAACGCCTGATCCGCGAGGCCATTGACAAGGAGAAGGCACGGCTCGAGGCCGAGGGCTTTGTACCGCCGGAGGAAGATCCCGGGAAGGAGGAGCAGGATTGACACAGGAGCATATCATGAAACGCCGGATGATCCGGGCGATCATTCTGTTTATTATCACATTCCTTGCGCTGCTGGTTTTCATCGGACTGTATATCGACGAGACCCGCCGCGTGCAGGAGACCTACCGGACGCAGTTCAATGCGAATCTGGCACAGACATCGGAATCCATCCAGTCGTATCTGGACAATGATGCCGACCTGGACATGCGTTACCGGCGCATTATCAGCGATATGAGCAGTGCAGATACCTTTGTATTCCTGCTCGACAACGTCACCGAAGCGCAGAAGATCACGGTCAATGAGCTGCAATCCGCGCTGCTGCGGTATCCGGAGCAGATGCGGGAGCGTGAACGGATGGAGGCGCTCCTCGAAGCAGTCACCGACCTGCAAAGCAATCTGGACAAGGGATTTGACGAAGCGGCCGCGATCGTGGATTCGCTGGATCTGAAAGGCCATTAAGGGAGGATGCATTCATGGCAAACTGGAATGAAAAGCGCAAGCTGAAAAAAGAGATCAAGACCTGTATGCGCACCATCGAGGAGATCGAGCGCAAGCGTTCCCGTTCGCAGTCTGCGCTGGTACAGGCGGTGCTGCTGCAGGAGACGCCGGATGAACGCGATGTAGAATGGTTCAACAAGTACACCGGCGAGATCACAGCCTGCCGCAATCACATGATCGAGCTGCAAAAAAAGCTCAACAGCCTGGGATAATGAAAAAACGGCAAAGACACTTTTCAGGGGGTGTGGGAGCGATGCTTCCACACTTCTTTTATGGGCAGCCCCGCATTCTGCCTGCTTTTTTGTGCGTTTTTCCTACTTGTTTTATATGATTTCTGTGCGTTTTACCCTCTTGCATGTCAGAAAAAGCTATGGTATAATAAAGATAATGAGTATTTGCGGCTTGCCGCATCGGTCACATACATAGAAACCAAAGGAGGGCATCATGAAAATATCGACCAAGGGACGCTATGCGCTGCGGATGGTGGTGTATCTGGCGTCACAGTCTGAAAGGGAATATGTTTCACTCAAGGAGATCGCAGAGAACCAGGATATTTCCAAGAAGTATCTTGAACAGATCGTTCCGATGCTCAACAAGAGCGGGATCCTGCGGACAAACCGCGGCAACCGGGGCGGGTACATGCTTGCGAAGAATCCGGAGGAATGTACTGTCGGTGATGTCCTGCGTGCCACGGAGGGCAGCCTTGCACCGGTAAGCTGTCTGGACTACGGCGAGGTAGACTGTGAGCGGGCAGAAACCTGTGCAACGCTCTATATCTGGCAGGGGCTTTACAAGGTCGTGACGGATTATCTGGACAGCATCACCATTGCCGACATCGTTGCCCGCAGCGGAGAGCAGGGCTGGAGCGACTACTGCATCTGAGGACAAGCCGGACTGCATGGAATATGCAGCCCGGTTTTGTGTCAGAATGTTGAAAATTTAGCAAAAAGCCTTGCAAAACCCGGGAAAATGTGGTATCATAGAACATGAGTAAAGATTCCATCAACCGAAACAGAGGAGGACACTATGGGAAAATACACCGGCAGCCAGTGCATGGTCTGTCACAGCGTTTTCAAGGATGATGACGACATTGTGGTCTGCCCCGACTGCGGCACCCCTTATCACCGTTCCTGCTGGGAGACGAACGGACGCTGCATCAATGATTACCTGCATGCCTCCGGGGGAAGCTGGATGCAGCAGCAGCAGCATGCACGCACCGCGATCGGCGGCGCTGTCTGCCCGAAATGCAGCTTTGTCAATGCCCCGGATGCCCGTCAGTGCAGCGCATGCGGCACGATCCTGAAAGAAGAGCAGGAGCAGAATCAGGTGCGCATCCCCCTGCCCGGCGGCAACACCATTTATTTCAATGCCGCCGATCCCTGCTGCGGCATGTCCCCCGAGGATAAAATGGAGGACGAACGCCTGGGCGATGTGGCGAGCTTCGTGCGGTCGAATACCCTGTACTATATCCCGCTGTTCAAGCGCTTCCGCGACAGCCGGCGCAAGCTCTCGATGAATCTGTCCTGTGCCCTGTTCCCGCATCTGTACTTTGCCTACCGGAAAATGTGGGGCATGGCGCTGCTGAGTACGCTGATCCTGCTGGTCAGCAGCCTGCCGTATATGCTGCTGGGAATGCTGACCACACTGACGACCAAGGAATTCATGGACACGCTGGTGAGCACCTACGGCGCGGATGCAGCATCCATGTTCGACGGCCTGACCGCCTTTCTGCAGGCGCATGAGAGCTTGCTGGAAACGCTCAATGTCCCGATGTACCTGGCCGGGATCGGCGTGCGGCTGCTGTTCTGCCTGTTCGGGAATCACATGTATTACCGGTTTGTTCTGGGCAAAGTCGGCCGCATCCGCAGACAGTCCCCGACCGATGCCATCCGCAGCCGTCTCCTTGAAGCAGAGGGCGGCACAAGCCTGCTGAATATCCTCGGATGCATCGGCATCTATTACGCTTTGATCTTCGCTGTGTACCTTGTACTGGTCATGGTATTTATGTAAATGCAGAAATCCTCTCACCGTTCCGGTGAGAGGATTGAGCTTGTCAAAAAAGTCTGTTTTGGGGAGGGCGTACTGTGGATCCGCCCCTCCCCCTGCCCCCTCCCCACACGCGGGGAGGGGGTTTTAGGTGTGGTGGCTTCGCCCCCACACCCCCTGTAAAAGTGTCAGGGACACTTTTTTATTCCTCCTCCGATTCGCCAAGCTCCGTCAGAAGTGCCCGCAGCTCCTCTGCGCCCTCGCCGGTCTTGGCCGAAAACGGGATCGCATGAATGTCTGCAAAGCACGGAATCTCCTGTGCAAAGCCCTCCATCCGGGCGGTGCGTTCGGATTTGTTCAGCTTGTCGGCCTTGGTCAGGACGATGATGAACGGGATCTCCTCGTCGATCAGGCGCTCCGTCATTGCCACATCATCCGCCGACGGTGCATGACGCATGTCAATGAGCTGCACCACCAGCATCAGATCCCGGTCTGCTTCCAGATACCCGGTAATCAGCCGGCGGAGACGCTCCTGCTCCGATTTTGAGGTCTTCGCGTAGCCGTACCCCGGCAGATCCACCAGGTAGGCATCCTCCCCGAGACCATAGAAATTGATCGTGGCCGTCTTGCCCGGCACTGCGCTGACACGCGCCAGGGACTTGCGGGAAACGAGCTTGTTGATCAGGGTCGATTTGCCGACATTCGATCGTCCGATAAACGCAAATTCCATCCGCTCCGGCGCCGGAAGCTGTGACAGCTTCCCGCAGGTCGCAATGAGCTGTGCATTCTGAAAATTCATGCCGTCACCTCACGCCCGCGCCGTGCGGGAGGTCTTGCGGGGCTTCGGGGCTGTCTTTCTGCCCGTTCTGACCAGCGCGGTATCCAGTACCTCGGACAGGCTGCGCACCGGTACGAATGTGCAGTGCTCCTTCACGATATCCTCGCATTCCTCCAGATCTGCCTGGTTCTCCGCCGGGATCACGATGGTCCGGATGCCTGCCTTGTAAGCCGCCATCGACTTCTCACGAAGGCCGCCGATCGGCATAACGCGCCCGTGCAGCGTGATCTCACCGGTCATCGCCACATCCGCACGCACCGGAATGCCCGACAGTGCAGAGATCAGCGCCGTTGCCATGGTCACACCCGCGGACGGGCCGTCCTTCGGGACAGCACCCTCGGGGGCATGGATATGAATGTCCTTCTTCTGGTAAAAATCCGTTTCAATGCCGTATTCCTTCGCCACGCTTCTTGCGTAGCTCACGGCAAGCCTTGCGCTTTCGGTCATGACGCTGCCGAGAGAACCGGTGATCTCGATCTTGCCGGTGCCCTCCAGGGCAAGCGCTTCAAGCGGCATCAGGACGCCGCCGACCGATGTCCACGCCAGACCGTTGACCAGTCCGACGGTATTTTCCTTGCTCTGCGGATCCGGCAGATAACGCGGGATTCCGAGGTAATTCCCCAGATCCTTCTTGTTGACCGAAACGCGCTTGCGCTCGCCGGAAGCAATGGCACGCGCGACCTTGCGGCAGACCGTTCCGATGGTGCGTTCCAGATTGCGCACACCCGCTTCACGGGTATAGGAATCAATCATTTCGTAGAGCGCTTCGTCTGCAAAATACACCTTCCCCGCCAGGCCGTGTGCGACCCGCTGCTTCGGCACCAGATAGTCCTTGGCAATGCAGAATTTCTCCTCACGGGTGTAGCTTGACAGCTCGATAATGTCCATTCTGTCACGCAGCGGCGCCGGAATGGTATCCAATGTATTGGCCGTGGCAATGAACAGCACGCGGCTCAGATCAAAGGGCACCTCCAGGTAATGATCCCGGAATGCCGAATTCTGTTCGGCATCGAGCACTTCAAGGAGTGCTGCCGAGGGATCGCCCTTGTAATCCATGCCCATTTTGTCCAGCTCGTCGAGCAGAATGACCGGATCCCGGCTGCCCGCCTGGCTGACCGCCGTGATGATGCGGCCGGGCATGGCGCCGATGTAGGTCTTGCGGTGGCCGCGGATCTCTGCTTCATCCCGCACGCCGCCCAGGGAAACGCGGGCAAACTTGCGGCCGATGGCACTGGCAATGGAGCGTCCGATGGAGGATTTGCCCACGCCGGGAGGGCCGACCAGACAAAGAATCTGTCCGCGCAGCTCCGGATTGAGCATGCGCACGGCCAGACTTTCCAGGATCCTTTCCTTGACCTTGGTCAGGCCGTAATGATCGGCATCGAGCTTCTGGCGCACTTCCTTCTGGTCGAGATTCTCGCCTGTCAGGGTATTCCACGGCAGCTCAAGCACGGTATCGAGATAGCTGGTAATGACATACGCCTCCTGCGATGCCGGCGGCATCTGATGCAGGCGGCTCTCCTCCTTCAGGAGCTTTGCCTCGACCTCCTCGGGGAGCTTGGCATCCAGGATCATGGTGCGGTAATCGGTATCCCCCGCCAGATCGTCGCCGTTCTGGCCGTTGAGCTGCGAGGAAATGACGCGCATCTGCTCACGCAGGAAATATTCACGCTGCTCGGCGTCGATATTCTCCTGGGTCTTGTCGTGAATGTCCTTCTCCGTCTCCAGCACCAGTGTCTCATGGCTGAGCATATCATACAGCAGGCTCAGGCGCTCATAGAGGGAATCCTCCTCCAGAAGCATCTGCCGGTCGCGGAAATCAAACATCGTATTGAAGACGATCTCCTCATACAGCTTTTCCGGATCGTCCTGGCATGCCACCGAGATCTGCAGCTCCTTGGGCATCCGCGGGAAGAGCTTGGCATAGCGCTCGAAAATGCTCTTGACGGCACGCATGAGCGCTTCGGCTTCCACCAGATCGACCTCCTCGCGTCTGGCATCCGGCAGGCGGCGCACGGTGGAGGTGATGTAGCCGTTCTCCAATTCTGCCTTGCGGATGCGGGCGCGGAAGAGTCCCTCTACCAGAATCCGGACGGTATCATCCTGTCCGCGCAAAGTCTGCTTGATCTCGCAGACGACGCCGATGCTGCTCAGATCCGAAGCCTTCGGCTCCTCCGTCATCACATCCTGCTGTGCAGTCAGGAAAATGCGTCTGTCGCGGGCGATGGATTCCTCGACGGCCTTCACCGAGATCTCGCGTGCCACATCAAAGTGCATGATCATATGCGGAAATGCAACCGTTCCGCGCAGAGGCACGGTGGGGAAGCTCTCGATCAGTTTTCTCTTTTCCGGCATAATTTACCTCCCGTCCGGCAGCCCTGGGGCTGACTTTTCTAAAAGTTCCTGTCGTTCTTCTATTATACAACAGATCGCGACAAATTGCAAGGGCTAATTTGTGGTATTGTCCCGCATCCGGGACAGGAAAGGAGCCACACATCCGTGCGGCTCCGCTGAATTCCTTTGGATTCTTACCACTCGGTCACGACCTTGTTCTTCCGGTCGGTCAGTCTCGGCTGTGCGCCCTCGGTGACGCATTCCTTCGTGATGGTCACGGTGCCGATATTCCCGAAGGAAGGCAGGTTGAACATGCTGTCCATGAGAATGTCCTCCATGATGGAGCGCAGTCCGCGGGCGCCGGTCTTCTGGGCAATTGCCTTTCTGGCAATCTCCAGCAGCGCGTCGTCCTCGACCTCGAGCTTGACATCGTCATATTTGAGCAGCTTGGCATACTGGCGCACCAGTGCATTCTTCGGCTCGGTCAGAATGCGCACCAGTGCCGCCTCATCAAGCGCATCAAGCGCCGTGATGACCGGCAGACGGCCGACCAGCTCCGGTACAAAGCCGAACTTGACCAGATCCTGCGTGGTCGCCTTGGCAAAGATATTGTCCGCATCCTGCTTCTTCGTTCCGACCTCGGCACCAAAGCCGAGTCCGCCGGGCGCCAGACGCTTCTGGATGATGCGTTCGAGACCGTCGAATGCACCGCCGCAGATGAAGAGGATATTCTTGGTATTGATCTGGATGCACTCCTGATTCGGGTGCTTTCTGCCGCCCTGCGGGGGAACATTGGAGACGGTGCCCTCAATGATCTTCAGGAGCGACTGCTGTACGCCTTCACCGGAAACATCGCGCGTCAGCGAAGTGCTCTCGGACTTGCGGGCGATCTTGTCGATCTCATCAATGTAGATGATGCCGCGCTCGGCTGCATCAATATCAAAGTCCGCTGCCTGGATCAGACGCAGCAGCACATTCTCCACGTCATCACCGACATAACCGGCTTCTGTGATCGTGGTCGCATCTGCAATGGCAAACGGTACATCGAGGATCTTGGCAAGCGACTGTGCCAGGAAGGTCTTGCCGACACCGGTGGGGCCAAGCAGAAGCACATTGCTCTTTTGCAGCTCGACCTCCGAGCCGTCGTCCTGGCTCATGATGCGCTTGTAATGGTTGTAGACGGACACCGAGAGGGAAATTTTCGCCTGCTCCTGTCCGATGACATACTGATCCAGTACGGATTTGATCTCCGCAGGGCGCAGGAGCTTGAAGGGCTTGGAAGCCTTCTTCTCTTCTTTTTTCTTCTCCTTGTGCGTCCCCTGCGACCCGTAGATCATATCGTAGCAGGTGCGCACGCACTCATCACAGATATTGTACATACCTGCGGAGAACATGCTCATCACACGATCCTCACCCTTGCCGCAGAAATTACAGATCTTGAAGGAATTGAATTCTGCCATTGGCCTTGTTACCTCTTTTCGATCACCTGGTCAACCAGACCATAGGCCTGCGCCTGATCGGCGGTCATATAGTTGTCACGCTCGGTATCACGCTCGATCACCTCAAGCGGCTGACCGGTATGCTTTGCGAGCATTTCGTTCATTCTCTGACGGGTACGCACCAGATGATCGGAATGGATCTTGATGTCGGTACACTGACCGGACAGACCGCCGGAGATCAGCGGCTGGTGAATCATGATCTCGCTGTTGGGCAGGGCAAAGCGCTTGCCCTTGGCACCGGCTGTCAGCAGGAAGGCGCCCATCGAAGCGGCCATACCGATGCAGATGGTGGATACATCGCACTTGATATACTGCATCGTGTCATAGATGGCCATGCCTGCGGTGATCGAACCGCCGGGGCTGTTGATATACAGGGAGATGTCCTTCTCCGGATCCTGGCTCTCCAGATACAGGAGCTGTGCCACGACCAGACTGGCCGTTGCATCGTCTACCTGATCGCAGAGCATGACAATGCGGTCATTGAGCAGGCGGGAGAAGATGTCGTAGGAGCGCTCGCCGCGGCTGGTCTGCTCTACAACATAGGGAACCAGTGCATTCTGAAAGGGATTGTTCATACCGTACTCCGTTCTGTAATCCATCGCGTGTCCATCCTTTCTGTGCCGGATCATGCCGGCGTGTGTGCTGATAGCAAAGCATGAGCGAACAAGGTGTCCGCTCAATGCTCTGTCAATCTTCAGTAAGTGTCTGCCTTATTCAGCCGGGGTCTCGGCGGGAGCTTCCTCAGCCGGAGCCTCCGGAACGATCTCGGCAGCATCCTTGACCAGCTCAACAGCCTTGGTCACACGCATATCCATCAGGTAATCTGCCATCGGAATGCGGCGCTTTACCTCGTCTACGCTCAGGCCGTTTGCCTCAGCCAGACCCTTCAGGCTCTCGTTGATCTCGTCGTCGGTCAGCTGGATGTTCTCGAGCTCTGCGATCTTCTCGAGAGCCAGACGCAGCTTGACCTCATTCTCGGCGCGGTCGCGCTGGGTCTCACGGAAGTCCTCGATTGCCATGCCGGTGTACTGCAGGTACTGGTCGAGCTTCATGCCCTGCTGCTGCAGCATGCGTTCAAAGTTGGCAACCAGGTCGTCGATTCTGTGCTCGAACATGACGTTCGGGATCGGTACATCGACCATAGCGATCAGCGCATTCATCACTGCGTTGTCAAAGGCAACGTCGGCATCGCGCTGTGCGGTCAGCTCCAGGCGCTCCTTCTCAGCCTTGCGGAAGTCCTCAACCGTCTCGCTGTCGGTGGAATCCTGGATCAGATCATCGTCCACCTCAGGAAGCTGGGTCTCGGTGATACCATTGAGCTTGCACTTGAAGGTAGCCTCCTTGCCGGCGTAATCCTCCATCTGGTAGTTCTCCGGGAAGGTTACAACCACGTCGAACTCGTCACCAACGGACTTGCCGACGATCTGCTCCTCGAAGCCCGGGATGAACTGGCCGGAGCCGAGCTTGAGCGGGAACTCCTCGCCCTTGCCGCCCTCGAATGCCTCGTCACCGAAGAAGCCCTCGAAGTTGATGTTGACCTCATCGCCCATCTGTGCCGGACGGTCGTCAACGGATACCAGGCGTGCATTTCTCTGACGCAGCAGCTCGATCTGTGCGTCTACATCGGCATCGGTGACCTCCTTGACGGTCTTGGAAGCCTTGATGCCCTTGTAGCCCTCGAGCTTGACATCGGGCGTGGTGATGCAGATTGCCTTGAACTTCAGGCCTTCCTCCTTGGAGAGGGACTCAACGTCAACGGACGGACGGTCTACCAGCTCGAACTCTGCCTTGGACAGCTCAGTGAGCAGCTCGGTGTTGACCAGCTCGTCTACTGCATCGTTCCAGAATACGGACTCACCCATTCTGGCCTCAGCCATCTTGCGGGTTACCTTGCCCTTGCGGAAGCCCGGGAGAGAGATATTCTTCTTGGCCTTCTGGTATGCGCGCTCAACAGCAGCCTCAAATTCCTCTGCGCCTACCTCAAACACCAGCTCGACGGTGTTGACTTCGGTTCTTGTATTCGACTTCAGACTCATGGTTTTGATTCCTCCAGATATTCTTATGATTTTTCAGGGAAGCACTGAATCAGGACTTCCTCAGCAGTTGCGATGAAACCATCTGTTTTCATGTTTTCATACATACACTTTATTATAGCATACTCCGGAAAAAAATGCTATAAAATTTTGCATTCCGGTCAAGACTTCTACAATTTCGATAAAGTCAGAATACTTTCTCCGGGACAAATTGTAGATAATCACCAGAGATCAGATGGTAATTGATCCCGTCCTCCCGGCCTTTCTCCGCTCTTGCATGTGCCGAAGCGCCGTGGAGATGGCCGTAATAGCAGTCGCGCACGCCGTAGTCATGCAGCGCCTGTAAGATCAGCTCATTGCGGTTATTCCAGTATACAGGCGGATAATGCAGAAAGGCGACCGGCTGCAGGCCCTGGTCGGCAGCTGCCTGCAAAGACACCCGCAAGCGCTGTTCCTCGCGCCGCAGCACCTTGACATCCGGATCCTGCGCGACCACCTGTCCAGCGGCATTGATCTCGCCGGGGACATTGACCCAGCCGCGGGTGCCGCAGACGGCATATGCCCCGAAGGGATAGCAGTTGTTGTGGAGCAGGTGCAGCGAATCAAAGCCGTTTTCCGCAAAGAATTCCGTCATTTTCTTCATGGAATTCCACCAGTAATCGTGGTTGCCCTTGAGGATGATCTTCGTGCCGGGCAGACTGTGCAGGAAGGCGAAATCCGCCCGCGCCTGCGCAAGATTCATGCCCCACGAAATATCCCCCGCAAGGACGATCGTGTCGTCCTCACGGATGAGACGCCGCCAGTTTTCCGCCAGCAGCGTCTGGTAATTCTCCCAGCCCTCGAAAATATCCATCGGCTTGCTCGGAACTCCCAGAGACAGGTGGGTATCACCGAGCACATACAGGCTCATTATGCCTTGATGCCGAGCTTTTCGAGAACGTAAGCCTCCATCTGCTCCTTGCCGATGACCTCGGAGAAGCGTACCGGCTTATCCTTGAGTGCCGCAAGGGACTGCGGTACCGGCAGGCCGGATACCTCGGCAAGATGTGCTACCTGTGCATACTCATCGGCACCCTCTGCCTTGCCCTCAATGGCTTCAAGCACGCTTGCACTGAACTTGTAGGGGCTTGCAGTGGAAGCGATGATGGTCTTGGTGGTGTCGCCGGTCTTGGCGATGTAGTCGCGGTATACCTTCACGGCAACGGCGGTATGGGTATCGCAGGTGTAGCCGTACTGCTCCTTGAAATCGTGAATGGTCTTCTTCGTGTCGGCATCGTCGCAGAAGCCGCCGACGAAATCCTGCTGGAGCTTTGCCTTGACATCGGCAGTCACCTCATACTTGCCGTCCTTGGCGAGCTTGCCGAACCAGTCACGGATCTGGGCATCGTCGCCGCCGGTGAGGATGTAGAGCAGTCTCTCGAGATTCGAGGAGATCAGAATATCCATGGACGGGGAGCAGGTCGCGAAGAAATCACGGTTGCGGTCGTAGACACCGGTATTGATGAAGTCGGTGAGTACGTTGTTGATATTGGAAGCGCAGATCAGCTTGCCGATCGGCACGCCCATGTTCTTGGCATAGTAAGCGGCAAGGATGTTGCCGAAGTTGCCGGTCGGAACAACGACATTGACCGTATCACCGAATGCGATCTCGCCGCGCTTGGCCAGATCCACATAGGCGGAAACATAGTAGACGATCTGCGGTGCCAGTCTGCCCCAGTTGATGGAGTTGGCGGAGGAGAACATCATGCCGTTCTGTGCGAGCTTCTCCTTGACGGCAGCATCGGTGAAGATCCTCTTCACGCCGCTCTGGCAGTCGTCGAAATTGCCCTCGAGTGCGCAGACACCGACATTCTGACCTTCCTGGGTCGCCATCTGGCGCTTCTGCATGGAGGATACACCGTGATCGGGGTAGAATACCATGATCCGGGTGCCGGGAACATCCTTGAAGCCCTCAAGTGCAGCCTTGCCGGTATCGCCGGAGGTGGCAACAAGGATGACGACCTCCTTGTCCTCGCCGTTCTTCTTCAGGGAGGTGGTCAGGAGGTAGGGCAGGATCTGCAGCGCCATGTCCTTGAAGGCGCATGTCGGGCCGTGCCAGAGCTCGAGAATGTGAGCATCACCGAAGGCACCGGTCAGCTCAGCGATATTCTCGGAATCGAAATTCTTGGTATTATACGCGCCGGAGGTGCAGTAATCAAGCTCCTCGGCGGTGAAATCGGTCAGGAACTTGCCGAACACCACATCTGCACGCTGCTTATAGCTCATATCTGCAAGGGATCTGAGCTCTTCCATGGTGATCTGCGGGATCTCAGAGGGGATAAACAGACCTCCGTCCGCGGAAATGCCCTGTGCAATGGCAACAGCACTGGTTACATGCAGGCTGCTGTCACGGGTACTCTGATAATTCATGACAATCATCCTTTCTGCCGCATACGGCAAACATTGATTTGGCTATCATCAGGAGTCCGCAGTAAACGCATTCTCCAGATAATCAATAGAAAACACACAGCCGCCCTGCATTTCCACGGCGGCCACATCGAACCGGATAAACCAGTTATCCGGATTCATCTCCTCGCGCATGCAGAATTCCTGCGCTGCACGGATCAGAAGTCTTCGCTTGCGCAGGCTGACCGAAGCCATGCCGTCGGCCAGGCTGCCGGGTCTGCGGGTCTTGACCTCGACAAAGCAGAGCTCTGCCCCGCGGTATGCCACCGCATCGAGCTCCCCGCCGGGGATCCGGTAATTGCGTGCAAGGATCGTATACCCCTGCTGCTCCAGATACCGGCATACAGCCGCTTCTCCGCGGGCACCCGTCTCACTTGCCTTCATGCAGGATCTTCCCCAGGAAGGACGGACGGTGAACGGGACACGGCCCGTACTGCAAAAGCGCATCCCGGTGCTGCTTCGTGCCGTAGCCCTTGTGGACAGCAAAGCCGTACTGCGGGTACTGCGCATCAAGCTGCGTCATATAGCGATCCCTGGCGACCTTGGCAAGAATGGACGCTGCTGCAATGGAGGCGCTTGTCGCATCTCCCTTGACGACCGGTTCCCCGGCAATCGGCAGCTCCGGCATCCGGTTGCCGTCCACCAGCACATAGGCCGGCGCGGTCTTCAGTCCTGCAACCGCCCGCTGCATGGCGAGCATGGCTGCCTGGAGGATATTCAGCCGTTCGATCTCCTCCACCGTCGCCACCGCGATGCAGAAGGCCGATGCCTTTTCCTGAATCGCATCAAACAGCGCATCCCGGCGCTTTTCCGAGAGCTTCTTGCTGTCGTCGAGCCCGACGATGCCGTGATTCTCCGGAAGGATCACCGCCGCGGCATACACATCCCCTGCCAGGGGGCCGCGTCCGGCTTCATCCACGCCGCAGATCGTTCCGAACTGCGTGCGCAGAGCCGTATCATAATCCAGCAGCGCCTGGCGCCGCTTTGCCGTATCCTCACGCATCCTGAGTCTCCTTTGCAGGCGGCAGCTCGAGCGTGATGCGGCCGAGCTTCGCGCCGCGGAAATCATCCAGAACGGTAATGGCTGCACGCTCCGTATCAACCACGCCGCCCGAGAGCAGCATGCCGCGCTTTCTGCCGACGAGCTCGAGGAGCTTGTCTCCGGAGGTTTCCTCCGTTTCCAGCTTATAGCGGGTCAGGAGCGAGGCAGGGTAACTGGCATGTAAAAATTCCAGCAGGAGCATGGCGAGTGCTTCAATATCCACGACCTGGTCACGGATCGCGCCGGTATAGGCAAGGCGCAGTGCTGCCTCCTGATCGTCGAGCTTCGGCCAGAGCACGCCCGGCATATCGAGGAATTCCATCTGCTGGCTCACACGCACCCATTGCTTGGTGCGCGTCACGCCGGGGCGATCCTCGACCTTGGCACGCTTGCCGCCGGCCATCTTGTTGATGAAGGAGGATTTTCCCACATTCGGGATCCCCACGATCATCAGGCGGATGGGTCGGCCGATCTGACCGATCTTCTGGTATTTGGCCAGAAGTGCCGCAAGCATCTGCTCACGGACGGTGCTTTCAAACTGCTTGAGCCCCCTGCCGCTGACACAGTCGGCCGCAATGGCGGGAATGCCCTGTCTGCGGTAATACTGCACCCAGCGGTTCGTGGCATCGGGATCGGCGATGTCGGACTTGTTGAGCATGACCATCCACGGCTTGCCCCCGGTCAGTCCGGTGATCTCCGGGTTGCAGCTCGAAGCCGGAATGCGTGCGTCAAGCAGCACGACCACGCCGTCTACCAGCTGCAGATTGGCGGCGATCATCCGGCGGGTCTTGGTCATATGACCGGGGAACCACTGGATGTTGCCGATGGTAATTTCTGACATACGATCTCCTGTTCTGGGAATCAGCTGACCGTGCCGAACGGCTGCAGGCGCAGGATGACCTGTCCCTTGATCTGTGCAAGGCTGACAAGTCCCACATCGCTGTAGCGGCTGTCCATCGAAACTGCACGGTTGTCCCCCATCACGAACACATATCCCTCCGGGATGGTAATGGGGTATTCAAATGCAGGATCCATGGCCGGCGCTGTCGTCACGCTGTTGATATACGGTTCGTCAAGCGGCCAGTTATTGAGATAGACGATGCCGCGGCTGAAATCCATATCCACGGTCTGTCCCGCCACTGCGATGACACGCTTGACAATGACCTTGTGCAGTCCCTCTGTCTCGTAGATGCTGCCGTCCTCGTTGTAGAGTCCGGCATGCTCGGTATTGATGATGACAATGTCGCCGCATTCGGGATTGTGGTCAAGTGCATTGACCAGCAGATGGTTGCCGTTTTCCAGCGTGGGGAGCATGGAATCTCCCTGCACGGATGCAAAATGGAACACATAGATCGCCAGCAGGATGATGAGGAAGAGCGTGACGAGCGCCACATCCATGACATCCAGGATCAGCCCGATCAGGCCGTGTACGGTCTTGTTTTTAGAAAACCTGACGTATTCGCGCATGTTCTGCCTCCGCCAGATCATTTGACGAAGCCGATGGAGTGGCCGGAAGCGCCGATGGTATCCGTGCTTTCCACTTTTCCGAGAGAATAACGGAAAAATGCAGTACCCAGCACATCCTCCTTTGCCACCAGGCCAACCGTCACACTGCGGCTGTCGGTCGAATGGTTGCGGTTGTCACCCATCACGAAAATATATCCCTCCGGAATCGTGAGCGGATAGGTGAAGGCACCGTCATTGGTGAGGGTCGGCTCATTGATGTAGGGCTCGGAAAGCACCACGCCATCGACAGATACCTTGCCCTCGGCGGTGTTGATGTTGATTTCCTGGCCGCTGACGGCGATGACGCGCTTGATGATGCATTCATCGAGCGAATAGCCGCTGTTGACGACCCGTCCGTCCTGTAAAATATGGCCGCCGTGATCGTTGACCACGACAATGTCTCCCTGCTTGGGCTGGTAGAACAGCCGGTACATGACCAGACGGTCGTTGTCCTGCAAGGTCGGCACCATCGAGCGTCCGTCCACGGTCACGGGACGGATCAGATAGGAAAAGATCAGCAGAATCACGAATACGGAAAACAGTACCGTTTCTGCGATCTCAATGACTTCATTGAAAATGAACTTTGCGGTCAGCGGCGGGCGATCCTCATCGGATGCAGCCTGTGCCTCCTCAGCAGGGGCTTCCTCTGCGGATGTCTCCTCCTCTGCGGGGGCTTCTGCCGTCTGCTCCTCCGGAGCGGTTTCCAGCATTTTCTCCTGCTCGTTCGGTTCCATACCGGACACCTCACTTTCTATATCATAGAATATGATCCGCCCCGCCATGCGGCAGCGTCACATCTGTTTATATAGCAAAAAAGGGACTTTGCGTCCCCCATTGCCCTGTCATTTCCGGACTGCGCATCATGCGTGCCGTCCGGAAATGCAGCAAGTCTTTTGTTCGGGTCAGATGAGCTCCTTGACCTTGGCGGCCTTGCCCACTCTGTCGCGCAGGTAGTAGAGCTTTGCTCTGCGTACCTTACCGTGTCTAACCAGCTCGACCTTATCAACTGCCGGGCTGTGCAGCGGGAATACGCGCTCGATACCGACACCGTGAGCCACGCGTCTTACCGTGAAGGTCTCGCTGACGCCGCCGTGCTTCTTGGCGATGACAGTACCCTCAAACACCTGGATACGGCTCTTCTCGCCCTCCTGGATACGAACGTGTACCTTAACGGTATCACCGATCTGTACCTGGGGAGCATTCTCCTTCAGACTTGCTTCGCTGATCTTCTTCAGTGCATCCATGTTCTTTTCCTCCTAAAATTTCCGCTTCTTCATTCACGCCGCCCGCCGTTCGTGCTCAGCATCACACAAACGCCTGCCGTACCGGTCATAACATGCAGGACATGCATAACATGCCCGCATTCGCCTGTTTACAGGCCATGCGACCGGCTCACGCCAGAGGATGAAACGATTTAATGTCTTGCGGTCATGCACCCGGATAATTTATCGAATTTTCCGGGCAGACCCGTGCGGCATTAACCCTCATCGGACAGAATCTGCCCGACGGATTTCAAATGCACTTGATATTATACCACATATCCGGAGAAATTGCAAGTGTTTTCAGAAAAAATCTTTCCCGTCGAGGCAAAAAATTTTTGTTCTGAGGATCCGCCGGCACAAAACCGGCACATTCTGCCCCGCGGCATACGAAACGAAGGCATCCGTGACGACGGAGGCATTCAGATTCCCCTCATTTCCCGCCGGCAGGCGCAGCGTCAGATGCAGCATTCCGTCTGCTGCCGACATGGCCTCCTGTGTGATCTGCGGGCGGATGTCGATGGTCTTCATGCCCTTCTTGGTTTTCTTTTCGACCGGGATCTCCGGCTGCGCCAGGAATGCCTCCCAGACGGGCTGCAGATCATTGCCCGCAAGCGTGATCTCATAGACTGCCGCGCCGATCTCCACGGCTTCATGCAGCGGCTCCCCCACGCGCAGGGCTTCAAGCCCCGGCGGAAGCGCGGCATTGAGCCGGGCAAGGATCTCCTCTGCGGGCAGCTCCTGCGTCAGCCGGAAGTCCATGCATTCGCACACGCTCTCCGCGCCCAGCGACAGGGCCAGCGGGAACATCAGGTACAGATGCGGATGGAATCCCTCCGTATACCATGCCGGCAGTCCCGAACGGCGGATCGCCCGGATCATGCAGCGGTTCAGATCGAGGTGGGAGATGTATTTCACGCTCCCGGTCTTGATAAAGAGGATGCGGTAATCCTTCATGCCTCTCCCTCCCTGTCAGATTTTGGAAAGCACGGCCGTCCGAGGCATTGATTTGCCCCGCAGCCGCCGCAGTATTCGCGGCACGGCGGCGTGGTCTCGCCGCGCATCGCCTTTTCATGCTCCCGGATGAGGTAGCGCTTGGAGACCATGTAGTCGATATGATCCCACGGCATCACCTCTTCATAGCTGCGGCGGCGGTTGGCATAGAATGCCGGATCGAGCCCGTTCTTCTCAAATGCGGCATACCAGCGCTCTGCCTTGAAGAATTCATCCCAGCTGTCAAGATGCCCGCCGTCTGCCCAGACATCATACAGCACCGCCCCAAGGCGTCTGTCGCCGCGTGCAAGGGCGGCCTCCATCTGGGAAATATCGGAAACATGCATGCTTGCCTTGATTTTTCGGGATTTGATCGCCGCACGGAGCACCTGCTGGCGGCGGATGATCTCGTCCTTTTCCACCTGCGGCTCGAATTCAAACGGCGTGAAGGGCTTGGGCACGAAGGTCGCCGTCGAAATGCTGACCTGCAGCTTGCCCTTCGCACGGTCGGGCATATCGTAGAAGAGATTCACGACCTTCTGGGCAAGATCGGCAATGCCCACGATATCCTCATCCGTTTCGGTCGGCAGTCCCATCATGAAGTAGAGCTTCACCTGCGTGTAGCCGCCTTCAAAGGCGATGGTACAGGTGCGCATCAGCTCTTCCTCGGTGACATTCTTGTTGATGACATCGCGCAGCCGCTGGGTGCCTGCCTCGGCGGCAAAGGTCAGTCCGGACTTGCGGATGGTGGTGACCTTGTCAAGCACATCCTTGGAGAAATTGTCCACGCGCAGGGACGGAAGGGAGAGATTGATATGCTCGCCGGCGGTGTAGGTGAGAAGCTGATCAAGCGTTTCCTCGATCCGGGAATGATCGGAGGTGGACAGCGAGCTCAGGCTCAGCTCGTCATAGCCGGAATTCTCGCAAAGCGCCCTGCCCTGCTGACAGATCACCTCCGGAGATTTCTCACGGAAGGGACGGTACAGAAAGCCCGCCTGACAGAAGCGGCACCCGCGGATGCAGCCGCGCAGCACCTCGACCGACACGCGGTCATGCACGATCTCAATGAACGGCACGACCACCTGTGACGGATAATACGACTTGTCCATGTCCGTCATGACGCGCTTGGTGACCGCCGCGGGGGCACCGTCATGCGGGGTAACAGCCTGCACCGTGCCGTCTTCATGATAGGTCACCGCATACAGCGACGGCACATAGATGCCGGGGATCTGTGCGGCAGCGCGGAGAAATTCCGAGCGCGTCGCGCCCGCATCCCGCATGTCCCGGTACAGATCCATCAATTCGAGATTGACCTCCTCGCCCTCTCCGAGAATGAACAGGTCGAAGAAATCACACAGCGGTTCCGGATTGCAGCAGCATGGGCCTCCTGCACAGACGATCGGGGCAATGGATTCCCCCCGGTCTGCCTGCCGGATCGGCACGCCGGCAAGATCCAGCATATTCAGGATGGCGGTGTAGCTCATTTCATATTGCAGCGTAAAGCCGATGAAGTCGAATTCCCCCACCGGGTCACGGCTTTCGAGGGCAAACAGCGGGATCTGCTCCCGGCGCATGATCTCCTCCATATCGACCCACGGGGCAAAGACACGCTCGCACCAGTAATTCTCACGTTCATTGATGCACGAATACAGGATCTTCATGCCCAGGTGGCTCATGCCCACATCATAAATATCCGGGAAGCAGAAGGCAAA
>CACZPI010000139.1 GCA_902783005.1 uncultured Ruminococcus sp.
CGCGTCTGCTCCGCGCGAGCACGCGCCACGCACCACATTACAATTTAGCTAAAATATATAGACTTTACTTGACTTTTTATCGAAAACCATTTATAATAATGATAAGCCCGCATATTCCGAGCGGGAAAATTCCGAAATCCATAGAAAGAAGATGATGGTACTATGAAGAAATTATCCAGAATCCTGGCAGGTCTGCTGAGCATGACCATGCTGCTCGCTGCCACCGCATGCAGCGAGACCCAGACTGCCGAAACCTCCAGCCATTACAAGTCCGAGGACGATGTGGCTGTCTCCCAGGCAGAGGTCGAGGAGCAGATCGACCTCGGCGGTGAAGCCATCTACTGGCTCGCGGACTACGACCTCAACCCGCAGAATAACCAGGATCGCTCCGTTGCCCTGACGCTGTTCGAGGATCAGTTCAACGGCAAGATCGAATGGATCTCCTGCACCTCCGATACCAAGTTCGACACCCTGACCAACCGCATTCTCGGCGGTGATCCGGTCGATATGTTCCCCTATGAATGGGATGCCATCCCGAACGGCGTTTCCAAGGATCAGTACCAGCCCCTTGACGATTACATTGACCTGGATGCCGAGATCTGGGACGGCATGCGCGATGCCATCGACATGTATGAATACAACGGCAAGCATTATGTCATTCCCTACGCCATTTCCGATCCGCTGCTCATCACCTATTCCCGCAAGCTGTGCGAGGAGAACGGTCTGGACGATCCGTATGAGCTGTATGAGGACGGTGACTGGGACTGGGATTCCTTCATGGAAATGATGAAGCAATTCGTTGCCAACGGCGACGGCTCCTCGGAACGCTACGGCATCTGCGGCTGGTTCGGTCAGGCGATGGTGCAGTCCACCGGCAAGACCATTGTCAATTTCGACGGCAAGCAGTTCACCAACAACATTTCCGATCCGGAGATCGAAAAGGCCGAGAATCTCATGGCAGAGATGCATTCCCTGAATCTCTATGACCCGAACTGGTACGGCAATTTCCCGGATACCGGCAATATTCTCTTCTACGGTATGGGCGACTGGGCGCTCGGTGCCTCGAATGCCAAGAATCCGGATGCGGATATTATGGTCGTTCCGTTCCCGAAGTCCCCGGATGCTGATGAGTATTACCTGTGCGGCAACTACGCAGCAAGAATGCTCGTCAAGAATTCCACCAAGGGCGAGGCTGTTGCCACCTACATCATGTGCGAGCGCCTGGCAGCAACCCAGGAGGATTACCTGGCAGCCGCCAAGGAAAAGGCTCTGATCCCGAACACCTCCGCTTCCGGCGTGGTGCTCAGCTATGTGACCGAGGAGCAGTATGATGCCATCCAGTCCTACAAGGCCGATACCACCACGGTATTCGATTTCGGCTACGGCATGGGCTCGACCATGTACGGCGACGGTGAATATACCTACGAGACCCGCGGCATCATGAATAACCTCATGGATGCGCTGCTGACCTACCCGGATTCCGTGGACAGCTGGGCGGTGCTCCGCGACAACTGGTCTGCGGCCATTGACGATGTGCTCAAGACCTATAATGCGGCGATTCAGTAACAAAACAAAAGCTCCGGATCACTCCGGAGCTTTTCTTTGATTCAGGGTTCTTCCGTCTGTTCCACAATGTTGTGGTCAAATACCCAGATCGCATAGTCCTCACCGACTGCAATGCGGCGGTCGGCGGCGCGGTACAGGGAAATGTGATAGCGCAGCATCGTCAGCTCTTCCGCATGCTCCATCAGCAGGAAGTATTCCTCCTGCCCCGGCTGGTCGTCAAACCAGGTGCGGAGACTCTGGTAATAGTACGGCTTGAATGTGCCGTCCTCGTCGATCGTCACGCTTCTGACACGGATCGCATCATCGGAAACCACCGTCAGGCCGTTGGCATTCCAGAAGGTCGCATAGCCGTAATTCAGCCCTTCATCTGCCAGGGCACTGCACAGCTTGTACAGCTTGTTGTCGGCACGGTTGTCCGGCCGCATCTTTAAGATCTGGTAGCCGTTGTTCATGCAGACCAGCAGCACCGGGATCATGGCCATCGTCATGACACGCTGCCATTCCACCTGCCGGATCGCCCAGCGCAGGAACATGACCGTCACGATCACCGAAAATGCCAGCATCGGTGACAGTCTCCATTTCGCCGTGTACAGCTTGCCCATGATGTAGCCCATCATCAGAACCGTCGTCATGAACCAGTACGTCAGGATCAGCACCCGCAGCTTCCTGTCACGGATCCTCCCGTAGCAGCACAGCGCGATCACCGGGATCACCAGCAGCAGCACCGCCGTAATGACGATGAACAGATTCTTCACGCTGCCGATGCTCATGAGCGGATCTTCCTTGGCGATCTTCACGCCGATGAGCAGGAACCACTCTGTCGGGAGCTTTTCAATGTGCTCGACCCAGGTGCTCATGGCCGAATACCGCGAGAATGCATCCTCATAGAGCGCCTGCACGCCCTGGTGCTTCACAATGCGGTCGGTAATGAGATACCCGCAGCCCATGCCCAGCGCCATCAGGATCAGCAGACATGCCGCCTGGACATTGTGCAGGCACACGGGCTTTGAACGGTGATCCAGCCACCGCTCCGCAAATACCGCCGCCATCAGGGGCAGGCAGACAATGGCAATGGAAATGAGCTGGTCGGTGCCGATGAGAATAAACCAGATGCCCGTCAGCACAAAGCTCACCAGCATCCCCCGCATCGCCCGCGCACTGTCCTTGTCATCGCGTGTGCGGTTCAGGACATCCTGTGCATCCAGAAACCGGAAGATCAATGCCAGTCCCACAAACAGAAACAGCATGTCCAGGCTGTAATAGATCGTATGTCCCCAGAAAATCTCCCGCAGCTTGTCGCTGCCGGAGCAAAGCATCAGCTCTGCACCCGTACAAACCGCCACCCATCGCCACGAGCAGCCAAGACAGCGCAGCATGACAATGAGCGCCGCCGTGTACAGAATTGCAAACAACAGCATGCCAAGGACATGCGTCGTCATGGTGACGCCCGTCAGCGGAATGAGCGCCTGCATAATCAGCGATGTGCCGAAGGGCAGCAGGCAGGCGTATTTGAAATCGGGATTGAACAGCGAACCGCCCTCATGCGAGGCAAGCGCCCACATGAGCGTATCGGTGCAGTCCGAATGAAAGGCGCCCCGGGACGGGAATACCGTATAATAGGCAATGATCCCGAAGGAGAGCAGCAGCAGCGGCAGCCAGCTCCAGTTCCAGAGCAGCCTTTTGCCGCGTCTCAGGAGTCTTCCGACACGCAGCCGCCTGCGCTTTCGTACAGGCGGCGTTGTGATTTTTTCAGCTTGTTCTTCAGGATTCATCCTGCGTCTCCCCGGGAAGTACGTCGAATTCGTCGTCTTCCCCGATCTCCTCCGCAGAAGCCGTCTCGTGGTATTCCTGCTCGGTGTTGACGTTCCAGACATTGGTCTTGTCCGTGGTGCCGGCAAGGATATTCTTGACAGCCTCGAAGGAGGTCGCCATCGAATGGTCCATATTGTTGTAGCGGTGCTGGCCGTTTCTGCCGACGCACCAGAGGTTGCCGAACCGGTTGAGATATTCGATCAGGGTGTCGATCTCGTCGTAGGTGTCGAAGTAAGCCGGGTATGCCTTCTTGACGCGCTCGCGGTGGCCGTCATAGATCTTGGTGTCCTCGTTGATGACGCCCATCTTCTTGAGCTCGGCAATGGCAAAGCGGATGGTCTGATCCTCGGTGAGATTCCAGAACTTGTCGCCCTCTGCGCAGAAGTATTCCAGGCCGACCCAGACGCGCTTGTCCGGATGCTTGACCATGTAGGGAGACCAGTTGTTGAAGATCTGGATGCGTCCCATCTTGACGCCGGTATCCTGAACGTAGATCCAGCAGTCCGGTACGATATTGCCGAGGGTGCGGATCTTGGTCTCGTTCTTGAGCTCGAGGCGGTTCATCAGCAGGCCGACGGTGACGAAATCACGGTACGGCAGACCTGCGGCAATGCGTGCTTCATTCTCCGGAACGTCATTCATGCCGGCAACAAGATCCTTGACAGGCATGGAGGAGAAGAAAATATCGCCGGAAACCTCCGAAGTGCTGCCGTCCTGCTCAACGGTGATGCTCTTTACGGCATCGGTGCCGTTGGTGTTGATCTTTGTGACCTTGGCATTCATGACGATCCGGCCGCCGAGTGCCTCGAATTCCTTTGCAGTCGTCTCCCAGAGCTGGCCGGGGCCGTACTTCGGATAGTAGAATTCCTCGATCAGGGAGGTCTCTACCTTGCCGTCGGAAATGCCGGTCACCTTGGTGAACATGTCCTTGATGACTGCCAGGATGGACAGACCCTTGACGCGCTGTGCGCCCCAGTCAGCGGAAATCTCGGACGGATGGCGTCCCCAGAGCTTCTCGGTGTAGCCCTCGAAGAACATCGAATACAGCTTCTTGCCGAAGCGGTTGATGTAGAAGTTCTCCAGAGAGGACTCCTCCTTCTTGACAACGGCAGAGCCGAGGTAGGAGAAGCCTGCCTCCATTGTCGTGGCAAAGCCCATATTCTTGATGGTGTCCCACTTCAGGGAAACCGGATAGTCAAAGAACTTGTGCTTGTAGTAGATGCGGGAAACGCGGTTTCTCACGAGCATGACGCGGTCGGTCTGCTCCGGATCCGGACCGTCCTCTGCAAGATTCTTCTCGCGGCCGAGCTGGATGTCGTCGAAGGACGGCTTGCCCTGGCGGGGCATCATCTCCTGCCACCAGTTCATGACCTCCTTGTCCTTTGAGAAGAAGCGGTGACCGCCGATGTCCATGCGGTTGCCGTTGTGGTTGACGGTGCGGGAAATGCCGCCGATGGCAGCGGATTCCTCATAGATCGTGACGCTGTACTCGTCGGGAGCCTTTTTCAGCAGCTCATAGCCTGCTGTCAGTCCGGCAGGGCCGGCACCGATGATAATGACCTTTTTCATGGTATTCCATTCCTTTCTCATAATTCACAAATCGGATATGATGTCTCAGGCTGATTGTCCGCAATCTCCGGGAGACTGCAATAATACATGATAATTATACACAAAATTGCACGCCTTGTCAAGTACAAGTTGCTGACCTTTCCGGACAAAAACCGCAGAAAAACCTCCGATCCGTGCTCTTTGTGCGGTATTGACCAAGAATGCCGGGGCGGCGATTTCACTTTTCCACATTTTCACCAGTGAAAAAATGTTGAAAACCTCTTGCAATTTATCAGAAAATATGATAGAATATATATAAGTAGGGTTATAGGTTCTGAAAACATAATCTTCCGCCCCGGACGGAATGCCGGGATCATTTTATCACAACGGAGGCAGATCGCATGAATTCTTTTGAAGAAGTGTTTGGCGAGGTCAAGCACTACATCACCGATAAAGGCCTGATCAATGACATTGCCCGCAAGACCTGGATCGACTCCCTCGTTCCCATCGGTCTCGAGGGACAGAATGCCGTATTTGAGATCGAGACGGAATTCCAGCAGGGTATCATCAATTCCACCTACAAGGACAAGCTCGAAAAGGCCTTCGAGGCCGTCATCGGCTTCCCGGTGCATCTGGTCGTAAATGTCAAACCCGCCGCTCCCGAGGAGGAGCAGCCGCATGTCCTTGACGCGCAGGAGCTTGAGGAAAAGCATGCCGAGCTCCAGAAGAGCTACGAGATCGCGGATTATGACTACACCTTCGATACCTTCATCGTCGGCAGGTCGAATGAATTCGCCTATGCCGCCTGCAAGGCCGTGGCGACCGATGCGGATTCGACATACAACCCCCTGTTCATCTACGGCCCGTCCGGCCTGGGCAAGACCCACCTGGTGACCGCCATCAAGCAGGAGATCAACAAGCGCACCCCCGACAAGAACGTTATCTACGTCACCGGCGAGGCATTCGGCAACGAGCTCATCAAGGCCATTGACCAGAAGGATACCTCGGTATTCCACGACAAGTACCGCAATGCCGACGTCCTGATCGTTGACGACATCCAGTTCTTCTCCGGCAAGGAGCGCATGCAGGAGGAATTCTTCCATACCTTCAACAAGCTCCATTCCGAGGGCAAGCAGATCGTCATTACCTCTGACAAGCCCCCGCGTGACCTGAAAACCCTGGAGGAGCGCATCCGCAACCGGTTTGAATGGGGTCTGATCGCAGACATCACCACGCCGGATTTTGAAACGAGATTTGCCATCATCCGCCGCAAGGCCGAGCTGCTCGACCTGAAGATCCCGGATGATGTGATCGAATTCATCGCCACACGGCTCAAAACCAACATCCGTCAGCTTGAAGGCGCCGTCAAGAAGCTCAAGGCGCTCAAGATGCTGGCCAACAGCTCCCCGACGATCCCGATGGCACAGAGCGTCATCCGCGACATTCTGACCGATGACCAGCCCATCCCGATCACCGTGGAAAAGATCATTGCCGAGGTCGCCAATGTCTACGGCATCACCCCGGAGGACATCCGTTCCTCCAAGCGTACCTCCCAGATCTCGACCGCCCGCAAGGTCGCTGCCTATGTCGTGCGCGAGGTCACCGGCATGCCTCTTGCTGCCATCGGTACGGAATTCGGCGGCCGCGACCATTCGACCATCGTATACGCGATCAATACCGTCAACGACGCCCTGAAAAAGGATGCCAACCTCAAGCAGCTCGTCGAAGACATCATCAAGGATATCCGTGAAAAGAATCCCCAGCCTGTCGGACAGTAAAAACACGCCGGATCAGCCCTGAGTTTTCCACCACATTGTGGAAAAACAGAGTTGAAAAAGTGGAAATGCAATTGGTTTCACCATGTTTCCACCCACTTTTCAACAGCTTGTTGAAAAGTGGGTGGATAATTTCAGAAGTTTCTTTCCCCGGTAAGGCGCGGTTTTGACGGTGAGCGTCAGATCCGTTCCGACATATTTCCACTTTTTCCGGAAAGGGGACTTTTCACAGAAAGTGGATTGTGAAAAAGCGGCCGCGGATTTCTCCACAGAATTTTCAAGAAAGTTTTCCTTTCCACTCCACTTTTTCTCCACTTTCCAACAGTCGGAAACCGCCGCCGGATTTTTCCCACTTTTTCACTTTTTCTCCGCATCCGGTCTGTGGAGGCAGCGATCCCGTCGCTGCGCCGCATAGAGTGGTTTTCCACTTTTCAGTCCCCTCTACTACTACTACTATTTTTATTACTACTTACATACATGCTGCTACGCGCCGCTTGCGCGGCGGCGGCTGACGCCGCTGTGGAATCCGGAAAACGTATGCAGCCGCAAGGAGGTCTACCCTGATGCAGTTTCTCTGTGACAAGCAAGAGCTTTGCAATGCCATCGCCCATGTATCCAAGGGCGTTTCTGTCAAATCCACCATTCCCGCACTCGAAGGCATCTGTGTACAGATGGAGCCCGGTGCTGTGATCCTCACCGGCTACGATCTCGAAATCGGCATCCGTACCCGCCTGCAGGCACAGTGCGATGCCACCTTCTCCTGTGTGCTCAATGCCAGACTGTTCAGCGAGATGACCCGCAAGATGCCGGGTGATACCATCTCCTTCTCCATCGACGAGAATCTCCAGGCTGAGCTGAGAAGCTCGGACACGGTCTTCCGCATCTCTGCCATGAGCGCCGAGGAATTCCCGGCACTTCCCGTGGTCGAGAGCAATATGAAAACCCCCATCGCACAGGATATGCTGCGTTCCATGATCATGCAGTCCTCCTTTGCCGCCTCTGTCAAGGAGGACAAGCCCATTCTGACCGGTGAGCTGTTTGAGGCCGGTGACGGCATGTTCTATGTCGTGGCCATGGATCGCTTCCGCCTGGCGATGCGTCAGGAAAAGGTCGCGGATCTCTCCGCCTTCCATTTTGTCGTACCGAAGAAGGCACTGACCGAGCTGATCGCACTGATGCGGGATGATGCCGAAACACCGTGCGAATTTGCCACGAACGGCAAGCATATCGTATTCTCGGTCAACGGCTTTGAGCTGTTTGCCCGCCTGCTCGAAGGACAGTTCCATAATTTCCGCAGCTCCATTCCGGGCGATGCCAAGACAGTTGTCACCATGAATACCCGCGATGTGATCGGCATTGCCGAGCGCTGCGCCCTGCTCATCAGCGAAAAGAACAAGGCGCCCATGCGCTGTGTCTTTGCCGACGGTGCCATGGAGCTTTCCTGCAAGACCAGCATCGGCGTTATCAATGACAAGATCCCTGCCGAGGTCGTCGGGGAATCGCTTACCATCGGCTTTTCCAACCGCTACCTTCTTGAAGCGCTGCGTGCCTGCGAATCCGACAAGATCTGCCTGCACATGTCCGGCAGCAACAAGGTCATCAAGATCACCCCGCCGGACGGGGAGAGCTTCGTCTATCTGATTATGCCCATCCAGCTCAAGAACTGATCCGGGATCGCAGAGAAAAGAAGAACAGACAATCGTGATTTTCGATCCATATAGAAACGATAAGAGGGTTTTTAGTATGCCGCAGACAGAAAAAGTCAAAATCAAAACCGAATTCATCAAGCTCGATGCACTCCTGAAATTCGCAGGTCTGTGCGATACCGGCGGATTCGCCAAGGAGCTTGTGCAGCAGGGGCAGGTCAAGGTCAACGGCGAGATCTGCACCATGCGCGGCAAGAAGATCCGTCCGGGTGATGTGATCGAGGTGGATCAATACCGCGTTGAGGTGGAATAAGCCATGTATGTGACCTCCTTCTCTGCGGACGGCTTCCGGAATCTGCACGGCGTGCGGCTTGAACCGGACCGGTACTGCAACCTTATCATCGGGGACAATGCACAGGGGAAGACCAATCTCCTGGATGCCATCTGGCTGATGACGGGCTGCAAGAGCTTCCACGGTGCGAAGGAAAGGCATTATCTGGGCTTTGATGCGCCATTTTTCCAGTGCGATATGCGCTTTCATGACGACCGCCGCGAGCAGCGCATCACCTACAGTCTCGGCCGCGGTGCCCAGAGCAAGCGCAAGATCACCATTAACGGCGTCGATACGCAGAAAACCGGCGGTCTGTTCGAGGCATTCCACTGTGTGGCATTCTCGCCGTCGGATGTCGAGCTGGTCAACGGCTCCCCCGACAAAAGGCGTGCTTACCTCGATCTGTGTGCCTGCCAGCTCCGGCCGTCCAGCATGCAGCAGGTCAGCCGCGCTTCCCTTCTGCTTGCGCAGCGCAATGCCGGGATCGTCAATGTGAACCGCAGGCGCAGCCGCAGGGAGGATGTGCTCCTCTGGGATGCACAGCTTGCCCGGACAGGTGCCTTCCTGTCCTGTATGCGTGCCGCCTATGTCCGCAGCCTGGCGCCCCTTTGCCGGGAGCTGTACAGCACGATGACCGGCGGGCATGAGGAATTGCAGCTTCGTTACCGCAGCGCCATTTACGGGGATACCGAGCTGCCGGAGCAGCCGACCCCGGAGCTTGTGGAGCTCTACCGCGACCGGCTTTCGGAGCATCTGGCGGAGGATCTGCGCGTCGGCTATACCGTGCGCGGCATCCAGCGCGATGAGCTGGTCATGACCATTGACGGGAATGCCGTCAATACCTTCGGCTCCCAGGGACAGCGCAAAAGCACCGCCCTTGTCCTCCGGCTCGCACAGGCGCATTTGTACAATCAGAAAAACGGCCGCAGTCCGGTCGTGCTGCTCGATGATGTGATGGGTGAGCTTGACGAGCAGCGGCAGCGTCTGATCTATGAAATGGTGTCAGACATGCAGGTGTTCATCACCCTGTGCCATCCCTCCTCCCTGCGCATTGAAAGGCGCGGCAGGACATACCGCATGGAAGCGGGGATCCTGACGGAGGTGGAATGAGGTTTCCAACAATTTTTGTGGAAAACTCTGTGGAATCAGTGGAAAACAAGCGTTCCGCATGGCAGAATTCACGCGAATACGACACAGGTTTTCACCAATACTGTTGAAAACTCTGTTGAAATACGGATCCGCCCTGTGCAGATCCGCAGTCTCCCATTGCAAAAAGGAGTGTGAGATCACACATGAACGAAACGAACGAGAAGAACGAGAACGCCGGAATGAATGCGGCGACCGATGCCCAGTACGGCGCGGAGCAGATCCAGGTGCTCGAGGGTCTGGATCCGGTGCGCAAGCGTCCGGGCATGTACATCGGCTCGACGAGCATTGACGGCCTGCATCACCTGGTCTACGAGATCGTGGACAATGCCATTGATGAGGCGCTGGCCGGCTACTGCACGGAGATCAAAGTCGAGATCCTTCCGGACAATATCATCCGCGTCACCGACAACGGACGCGGCATCCCGACGGGCATTCATCCGACAGAGGGCATTTCCGCGGCAACGGTCGTGTATACCGTGCTGCATGCCGGCGGCAAGTTCGGCGGCGGCGGCTACAAGGTTTCCGGCGGTCTGCACGGCGTGGGTGCTTCCGTCGTCAATGCGCTTTCGGAATGGCTGGAGATCACCGTCAAGGACGGACAGAATATCCATTTCCAGCATTTCGACCGCGGCGAATACAAGGAACAGCTCAAGGTCATCGGACAGACCGAGGAGACCGGCACCATGGTCACCTTCAAGGCCGATGCCGAGATCTTTGAAACGACGGTCTATGATTACGAAACGCTCCTCAAGCGCATGCGCGAGCAGGCATTCCTGAATGCCGGCATCCGGATCGTCTTCTCGGATCTGCGCGACGAGGCGGATCCGAAGCGCGAGGTGCTGCATTACGAGGGCGGCATCCGGGAATTCGTCGAGCATATCCGCAGCGTGCGCGGCCATGAGCCGATCGGGGATGTGATCTATGTCTCCGGTACGCAGGACGATTCCTTTGCAGAGGTCGCCATGCAGTACAATGACAGCTACAACGAATGCATCATGTCCTTTGCCAACAACATCCACACCAAGGACGGCGGCAGCCATGAGACAGGCTTCAAGAATGCCCTGACCAAGGTCATCAACGATTACGGCAGGCGCTTCGGCAAGCTCAAGGAGAATGAAAAGCTCTCCGGCGACGATGTGCGTGAGGGACTGATCGCCATTATTTCCGTCAAGCTCACGGAATGCGAATTCGAGGGACAGACCAAGGGACGCCTGGGCAATCCGCAGGTGCGGCCTTTCGTCGAGAAGATGCTCCAGGAAAAGCTGATGAGCTACTTTGAAATGAATCCCGCGGTTGCCGGCGAGATCATGGACAAGTGCCTTGCCGCAAGACGCGCCCGCGAAGCGGCCAAGAATGCCCGCGAGACGGCACGGCGCAAGACGGCGATGGAAAGCGCTTCCCTGCCCGGCAAGCTCGCTGACTGCTCGGAGCACGGCGTGGCCAATACCGAGATCTACATCGTCGAGGGTGATTCCGCAGGCGGCTCCGCCAAGGGCGGACGCGACCGGCGCTACCAGGCGATCCTCCCGCTGTGGGGCAAGATGCTCAACGTGGAAAAGGCCAGGATCGACCGCGTTTACGGCAATGAAAAGCTCATGCCGGTCGTGACGGCACTCGGCACGGGCATCGGAGAGGACTTCAACCTCGAAAAGCTGCGGTATGAAAAGGTCATTATCATGGCCGATGCCGACGTGGACGGATGCCATATCCGGACACTGCTGCTGACCTTCTTCTTCCGCTATATGAAGCCGCTGATCGAAAACGGCAATGTCTACATCGCACAGCCGCCCCTGTTCAAGGTCGAGCGCGATACCAAGGCCAAAAAATATGAGGCTGTCCGGTATGCCTTCTCCGATGAGGAGCGTGACAGGTATATCGAGGAGCTGAAGACCTCCGAGGACGGCAAGACCTTCAAGCTGCTTGTCCAGCGGTACAAGGGTCTTGGTGAGATGGACTCCGATCAGCTATGGGAAACCACCATGAATCCGGAGACCCGCACGATCCTGCGGGTAAAGATGGAGGATGCGATCAAGGCCGACGAGATCATTTCCATTCTCATGGGTGACAAGGTGCTCCCGCGCAAGGATTACATCGAGAAGTACGCCAAGACTGTCTCGAATCTCGATATTTAAGGAGATCCCATGGAACCGAATGAAACCAATGCCGGCCTGCTCATGGAAAAGCAGTACCGCATTCCCTTTGAGCTTTTCCGCGAGGGCTTTACGGCATTCCAGAAGCGCTTCGTCTACCCGCGCAGCTATGCGGTCATGGCGGTGTTTCTGATCGTGGCAGGCATTTACGGGTATCTGACGGCCACCGCAGAGGAGGGCGCCAATACCCCGCTGTACTGCATGATCATCCTGTTCTGCCTGGTCATGGCGGGCATGCAGTGGTACAACCCCCGCAAGATCCGGCGCAGCCTGATGGAAGGCGTCCGGGAGATCGCGGACGATCAGTACCGCCTGCGGATCTATCCGGAATACCTGGAGATCGGCACCATGCTTCCGCCGGAGGACAGCGCCGAATCCGATGCGCTCTTTGATGATACGCCCGAGGAGAATTTCACCGGGACGCGCATTTACTACAACAAGGGTCTGCATGTCGCGGAATATGACCGCTTCTATATGATCTACCAGACCAAGACCATGTTCTATGTGGTGCCGAAGGAGGCATTCTCTGCCGAAGAGCAGGAGGTGCTCCGCGTGCATTTTTCGCAGAAGCTCGATCAAAACTTCAGAACGATGAAGTGAACAATTCACGCTTATGAGGTGTAAGAATGAATAACGAAACCAATACCCCCGAGACCACACCGGAGCAGGAAGTCCTGCAGCCGAAGGTCATTCCGGTCGATGTGGCCGATGAGATGCATGATTCCTTCCTTGCGTATGCAATGTCGGTCATCATTTCCCGTGCCCTGCCGGATGTCCGCGACGGTCTCAAGCCGGTGCACCGCCGTATCATTTACACGATGCACGAAAACAAGCTGACTCCCGATCAGCCGTACCGCAAGTGCGCCGATACCGTCGGTGCCGTGCTCGGCCGGTACCATCCGCACGGTGATGCGTCCGTGTATGATGCTCTGGTGCGTCTGGCACAGGACTTTTCCCTGCGTTATCCGCTCGTAGACGGCCACGGCAACTTCGGCTCCGTGGACGGCGACCCGCCTGCTGCCTACCGTTATACCGAGGCGAAGATGGCAAAGCTCTCCCTCGAAATGGTTGCGGATATTGATAAAAATACCGTGGACTGGGGTCCGAACTATGACGACCGTTTGCAGGAGCCTGTGGTGCTGCCTTCGCGGTTCCCGAATTTGCTGGTCAACGGCTCGGTCGGCATCGCCGTCGGCATGGCGACCAATATTCCGACGCATAATCTCGGTGAGGTCATCGACGGCCTGAATCTGCTGATTGAAAACCCCGACTGCACCCTTGACGATCTGCTCGGCTGCATTCAGGGGCCGGATTTCCCGACCGGCGGCATCATCATGGGTCGCGCCGGCATCCGTGCTGCCTACGGCACCGGCAGAGGCAAGATCATTGTCCGCGCCAGGACGGAGATCGAGGAGATCAAGGGCAAGAACTACATCGTCGTGACCGAGATCCCGTACATGGTCAATAAAGCGCGTCTGATCGCGCATATCTCGGAGCTTGTCAAGGAAAAGCGCATTGACGGCATCAGCTCCGTGAACGATGAATCCGGCAGAGACGGCATGCGCATCGTCATCGGTCTGCGCAAGGATGCCATTCCGGATGTCGTGCTCAGCAAGCTGTTCTCCTATACCCAGCTCCAGGATACCTGCGGCGTGAATATGCTTGTCCTGGACAACGGCGTGCCGCGTGTGCTCACCCTCAAGCAGGTGCTTGAACGCTATCTCGAATTCCAGGTGGATGTCATCACCCGCCGGACACAGTTTGATCTCGACAAGGCGCTGCGCCGTGCCCATCTGCTGCAGGGCTTCATGCTCGCGGCGGACTATATTGACGAAGTCATCGCGATCCTGCGTGCATCCTCCTCCATTCCCGAGGGCAAGGAAAAGCTCATGGAGCGCTTCAAGGATGTGGATATGACCGCGCTGCTTGAAAGAGCCGAATATGACCTGACGGGGCTGCACCTGCCGCATTCCGTGGGTCTGTCCGAGGAGCAGGCAGATGCGATCGTGCAGATGCGCCTGGGTGCCCTGACCGGTCTGGAACGCCAGAAGATCACCGACGAGCTGTTTGAGCTGTGCGGGAAGATCTCGGAATATGAGGATATTCTCGGCGACAGACAGAAGGTCTATGAGGTCATTTCCGGAGAGCTTGCGGAGATCCGCCGGAAATTCGCGGACAAGCGCCGCACGGAGATCACGGATGTTTCCGGTGAGGTCGATATTGAAGAGCTGATCGAGGTCGAGGACTGCGTTGTCACCTACACCAACAAGGGCTATGTGAAGCGCACCACGCTCGATGAATACAAGACCCAGAAGCGCGGCGGACGCGGCGTGCAGGGCATGAAGCAGCGCGAGGAGGATTTCGTCGAGGAAATGTTCATCTGCTCGACGCATGACAATATTCTCTTCATCACGAACCGCGGCTGCATGTACAAGCTCAAATGCTACGAGATCCCGGACGGATCGAAGGCATCCCGCGGATTCCATTTCGCAAATCTGCTCAATCTCCAGGAGGGCGAGCGCATTTCGGCAATGCTGAAGACCCGCACCTTCGACACGGATGATTATGTGGTCATGGTCACCAAGCGCGGCAAAATCAAGCGCACGCCGCTGACGGCTTACCGCAATATCCGCAAGGGCGGCCTCATTGCGATCGGTCTTGACGAGGGCGATGAGATCGCAGGCGTTCGCATGACGGACGGCACTAACCAGCTCATTGTCGCCACCAGAAACGGCATGGCGCTGCGCATGGAGGAGAGCTGCATCCGGCCGCAGTCGCGTTCGGCACACGGTGTCCGGGCGATCCGGCTGCGCGGGGATGACGAGGTCATTTCGATGGCCAGAGTCCGCGACAATGCGGCCGTTCTGACCGTCACGACCAAGGGCTTCGGCAAGCGCTGCGGGCTTGAACAGTACCGCATCCAGAGACGCGGCGGCTACGGCCTGAAGAATTACAATGTCGATGAGACCCGCGGCCATGTCTGCGGCATCAAGGTCGTTGACGAGGCGGATGACATCATCCTGATCTCGACCGAGGGCATCATCATCCGCATTCTTGCCAGCGACATCCGCGTGATGGGACGCACGGCCAAGGGTGTGCGCGTGATGAAGGTCAGCGACGGCAATGAAGTCGTTGCATTCACCCGTGCAGAGCATGACAATACTGCCGAGACTGCCGAGGTCGAGCAGATCTCCGACGAGGATGCGGCATTGCAGGATGCCGAAGCTGCCGAGGAGCTGCCGGAAATCGAGGCAGACGATTCGGACGACGAGTAAGCAGATCAAAAAAAGCGGGAGCAGGCTCCCGCTTTTTCTGTAAGGAGAGCCTATGAATTACCGGAAGGAAACCATTGCGATCGGGGCAGAAAAGCCTTTTTGCATCCTGCATGTTTCGGATGTGCATTTCAGCGCCGGGACGACGCA
>CACZPI010000140.1 GCA_902783005.1 uncultured Ruminococcus sp.
CATCCTGTCCCTCGGTATCGTAGGCGGCACGGATATCCGCATCATTGCTGACGGCTCTGACGAGCAGGCTGCTGTTGAGGCTCTGGTTGAGCTGGTAGAGAGCGGCTTCAGCGATGAGAACCGCTAACCTCTGATACGCATTCCATACGCATCAGAACCCCCTCCGGATTTCCCGGAGGGGTTTTTTTGCCAATTTTTGCTTGCATTCCGGGAGAAAGTGTGCTATAATAATACCATGCCAATACAAAAAGGAGGGTGCATCACTTGTCGAAATATATCAGAATGATCCCGCAGGCGCACATTACGAATGTCGAGCCGAAGGGGACGGTCAGTGAGGACTGGGAAAGCCGGAAGGCTTACATCGGTACAGCGGGTGCGCTGTATGTGATGGACGGTGCGCCCAAGGCGCCGGGGAAGCAGTTTGTCATCCTGATCGACGAGGAATCGTGGTTTCGTACCTCCGCAGGCGACCTGACTGAGGAAAACGGCATCCTGCGGCTGGAAACCGGCAATTCCGTGTATACCTTTGCCATTGATGACGGCGGGCTGACCGCCGAAAAAACCGTGGAAATGCTAAAGCTCCTCTACAAATACGGCTACCGTGAATAATGAAAATGCCCCTTCTCCAGGCGGAGAAGGGGCATTTCAGACTGTCGAAAAAGTGTCTTTGACACTTTTTCAGGGGTGTGGGGGCGAAGCCCCCACACCTAAAAACCCCCTCCCCGCACGCGGGGAGGGGGCAGGGGGAGGGGCGGATCCCGTTGTCAGAGAACCGGCTCCACGATCAGGAAGCAGTTCTGCTTGTCGTAGCCTGTGATCCGCACGGTCAGCGCCTTGCTGCACAGGGAATCGGCATCCAGGCATGCGGCCTTGAGATGCTTTTTCTTGATCTGCGCCGGCATCGGCTTGCCGCCAAGCAGATCAATGCTGATCTTGCCGCGCAGCACGCCCTTTTTCGTGACCTCCTCGCACTGCATCTGTGCCGTCCGGCTGCGCAGCGAAGCAATGACCTCATCCGTCGGCACGCAGGTATCCGGATCGGAATAGCTCTGCCACAATGCCCGCGGCACCTGGCTGAGATTCAGAATGCCCGATGTGCCGAACAGCAGGTCGCGGATCGCCTGAATATCCGATTCGATCGGCATGTTTCCGCCCGGATGGATCAGATTGCGCAGCTCCTTGGCAGTCAGGAGCTTCCGGGAATAATCCTTCCACCAGCTCTCCCAGGTATCCGGCACCTCCAGCCCTGCCGGCATCGCAGGCGCATTCTTCCGGCACAGACGCGCCAGCTCCGAATAGGTGTGTGAAATGAACATCTGATAATTGCCGATCGTCACCTGATCCGTTCCGCGTGTCCCGAAGGTGAATGCCACAGAGCTGCTGCATTTGGGATTGAAGGAAATGTCCCTGAGATCCGGATGCCCGCTCAGCAGCGGATGCAGCATGTCATGCAGCGCCTGCTCTGCGGCATTTCCGTAGGCAAGCATCCGCATCCGCGCCACAAAGGCCTTGTCAAAATATTCGCCGAGCTCCCCGAACATGACATCGCAGCGCAGCGCCGCCCGGATGTAATAGCTGCACACATTGCTCATGGATGCCATCAGGCTGTCCGGAAGCACGGCCTCCAGACCAAGCGCCGCACGATCCTTCCGGAATACATCCGTCACGCTGTCGGATTCCTCGACGGCTTCCGGGGTGACCTGAAGTCCCATCGAATCGGTGATCCGGCCGACTGCCTCCTCGATCAGCTCCGCTTCCGCCTCCGGGTCGCCGCCCGGCAGCATCGGAAGCTGCTGCGCCAGAAATGCCTGCTGCATGCCGAGCAGCCACATGCGCATCATTTCGGGATCCGCACCGGGGCTGTCGATCATGGCAATGTGCTCTGCCTGTGCAGGCAGGGGAATTTCCTGTACATGATCGCAGCGCTGCCGGATGAAGGCTTCGAGCAGCCCGGAATTGAAGATGCAGTTGCCGTCCTCCACCAGCGGCCAGCCCTGTTCATCCTCGCCCTCCGGACACAGCAGCAGTCCCCGGTGCAGCAATGCCCTGGCGGCACGGCGGCCGGCGGCATCGAGCTGATCCACGGCCAGACGCGCCGGAACAGGCAGCATGTCGTCTCCGATGCATTGCGGCGGGATCATGACCTCACCGCACAGCTCCGGATGCCTGTCGATCGAAGCGAGCAGGTCGAGCACTTCATTCTGCACATCTGTCAGATGATGGCACCAGTGCTCTGCCACAATGCTGCATGTATCGTAAAGCGGCCCCGCCAGCTCGTCAAGATGCAGGCTGCCGCGGTTGCGCCTGGCATTTTCATAGGCCAGATGCAGCGCCGTTTCATAGAGCCGGGGATTGCCGCCGGTGAAATGCCAGAGCATGCCCAGATCGTAGTCGGAGAACCAGCCCTGTTCCGTGACATCAAGGGAGCCGCGTGCGAATTGCAGGGCATCCCCGAGAGAGAAGCCGGGAAGGGTGATGGTATTGGTCAGGCGCTGGAGGTAATCCGAGCCGCCGATATCCGGATCGAGCGAATCGCTCTGAATGTCGTAATTGGTGGCGGCAATGCACTGGAGATACTGGCTGTCTACCAGAGAGCAGAGGACGTCGTGATGGCTGCGGTTGATGGTTTTGGAGAAGGTGAAGCGCTCGAAATTGTCCATGATGAGGACGACGCGGAATCCGAGACCGCAGAGCTTGCTCATGCAGTTGGTGAAGCACACCTGCATGGACTGGAGCTGGGCGATCTCGCGGCCGATGAAGTCAATGACCTGCTCCCCGCCGGGAACGCCGGCAAGAAGCACATCGAGCTCGGCACGCAGGCGGCTGACGAGATATTCGTACATATCCGTGCGCGTTGCCGCCGCCATATCGACGGGGAAAATGAGCGGCCGTACTCCGGAGGCGGATTCCCCGGCGGCATGGGAGCGGCGGTATTCGATATTGAACAGGGCGCCGAGCAGCGAGGATTTGCCGCTGCCCTCCACGCCGAGCAGAATGGTATTCTGCCGGGTCAGCAGCGCCTTCTCAAGGCTGACGGTCGTCTCCTCACGCCCGATCCAGCCGGCCATGGACACCAGCGGTGCCGGTGCGGCTTTGAATGGATTTTGATGATACACGGAAAAACCTCCCTTGACAATTGATGAATGCGGTTTCCATAGTCGGGGAAACGGCGGTTATTTTCTGAATTTCAGCAGTCTTGTTTCCTGCTCCGGCAGATAGCCGTAGCGGTCACCCATACGCAGGCCGCGGAAATAAAGGCGGATGATCTCGAGGCGGAACCGGCACATGCCGTCCGGGCTCTGTACGATCAGGCCGAGCACCGTGAGCATCCGCAATGCACGCTGTCCCTCCTCGGGGGTGCAGTCGAGCATGCGCAGGAGCATGTCCGCGGGAATTTCCTTGCCGCGGCGGTTGGCCTGACCGGTCATGGCGGTCAGCAATTGCAGCTCCGTGCTGCCGCGGGGGCAGCCCTCAAAGAACTGCTTGCAGTTGCGTTCGGTGAGAATGTCATCCGAAACGGCATCCACATCCGACGGCGTCACGGTGCGCCGGCTGTTGTCCTGCGCACGGCGGATCGCCGCATTGGCATAGAGCATCGTATACCATGCGATGCCGCCCGTGTAATGCCAGATCCGGCTGACGGTCTCCTCCGGCAGCACGATCTCCGGGATCAGCTTGGTGACGGAATGCAGCAGATCCGCGGTATCCTGCCGCGTCAGGGCGCCGACCTCGATGCGGTTGTCACCGAAGCGCTGGGAGAGCTGGTCGAGGAAATCGCCTGTTGCTTCATAATACAGCAGCCATTTCGAGCCGCAGATCACGAAATGCACCGCCTCCCGGCAGTCCGGATCGTCGAGCATGCTGCTGAGCACCTGCAAAAGCGCCTTGCTGCCGGCACCTGCGGAGAAGATGCGGTCAAATTCGTCAATGAGCAGGTAGACGCCGCGTCCGGTCGCCGCCAGCACGCTCCGGTAGAAGCGCAGCAGCTCCCGGGGCTCACGCACCTGGTCGGGTGCAAGCTCCCATTGCTGCTTCAGCGCGTTTTTGGCATCATCCTCCGGCAGCGCCTCGAGTACAGGCTTGATGAAGACATCCTGCACCACCTGCTCCGAAAATCCGGAATTCTGTGCGTCGCCGTTCACGCTCTGCACATCCACGCTCACGCACAGCAGATCCGGGCGGTTCGCGCCGATGTAGGCACGCAGGTAATTGAGCAGCGAGGTCTTGCCGATGCGCCGGAATCCGTAGACGATGGCGCTGCGGTAATCCGTGAAGCGTTCGCCGGATACCAGCGCCCGGAGCATGCCCTTTTCGGTCTCGCGGCCGAAGAAGGCGGGATTCTGCGGCTCACGGGTCTCCGGGTCAATGGTGAAGACCGCACTTTCGGTATTGAAGGGCTGGAAGCAGCGTTCGAGCGGGGGCGGGGTGCCGATGCGCACGGCTCCGGAATCGGAGACCGTCTGCATGGGCTCGCCGCGCATGCTGCATTCTGCCGTGATCGTCCAGCTCAGCCCCGTGCATCCCGCCGGCAGTCCGTAGGGAATTTCAAACGGTGCCGTTTCCTCCGGCTCCATCAGGCCGAGCGTATAGACCGGGGCTGCGGGTGCCGCCATATGGGTGCCGTCGCTGCGGATCGCTTCAAAGACGGCACGCAGCACGACGGATTCTGCGGGCTCGCTGCCCTTGTTCGTCAGCTGGCCGGAAAGCACGCCTCTGCCGGGATGCACTTCATCCGTTCCGAAAAGCGTGATCGTCAGCTCCGGCTGCAGCTCAATGCTGCGGCGCGTTCTGCGGATCCGGCTTGCCAGACCCGAACGAAGCCCGCCCCATTCATCGCCCAGTCTTTCCACGCGGGCACTGGCATCGGCAAGGACACGCAGGAGCGCGGTGCGCCCGCCTGCCGGATCCTCCGTGTAAGCCGCCAGCGGATCCTCGAGGGTGTCCAGGATCCGGCAGATCTCGCGGATGCAGCCCTGTTCCATGGGATCGGACAGCATATTGCAAAGGCGCTGGTAGAGCAGGCGGTTTGCCGTGTAATCGGCTGTGAGCGCCGCCACATCGGGAAATTCCAGCAGCATGCCCGGCAATGCATCACACAGCAGCGCACGCAGGCGCGTCAGGGCTTCGGCAGGCGAGGCGGAAGGCGGCATGTCGGTCTGCATCAATTCCCGGAGCACCTGATGGCATCCGGCCGTATCGCCCTGATCCGTGAGCATCTGACAGCGATCGACCGTATATTGCAGCAATGCTGCATACTGATCTGCGGCCGGACGCGCCAGCGCCAGGGTATACCGCAGAATATCGCGGGACTGTGCCTCGCGTTCGGCAGCACCGGCACTCAGGCGCATCTGCCGGTAGGCCATGCGCATCTGCATGAGCTTGTCCTCGCCGGCATCCTCCGGAGCCGTCATCTGTGCGAAGGCAGGCAGCTCGATGAGCTGGATCCCGCCGGAAAATTCCGACGGATCGCGCTGGATCATCCGTGCCGGATGCATGCCGGATGCTGTGCGGATGGCATTCTCCCATGCGGGGAGCAGCGCAATGCGCTCGGGCGCCATCTGTCCGACCGCTTCGTGATGCAGCTCGGTGAGACCGGAGACATTCATGCCGGTGTAGCGCAGCGCTTCGATCATGCACAGGCGGTATTCCGGATTTTTCTGCGCCCGGACGGCACGGACGAGATCCTCGGGGAAATTGCTCAGGAAGCAGCGCCGCAGCGCTTCCAGGAAGCTGCGGAGCGGCTCCGGGAAGCAGGCGATCAGACGCAGCAGCTCGCCGGCACGCGGGGTGCTTTGCAGGTACAGCAGCATGCCGACCGCTTCGGCGGGTTCCGCAGGGGGCGTCAGGATCCCGGAGAACAGCCCGGCAATGCGTGTCCGGGCAACCAAGGCGGCATCTGCCTCCACAGCAGCCGTCTGTGCGCGGAGGTATTCATATGCCTGTACATCCGAGCCGGCATGTTCGGCCGCTTCGGTCAGGCGGGTCTGTGCCTTCGGCGCCGGTGAGCAGCATGCCAGCAGGAGCAGCGCCCCGGCATCGGCATGGTATTGGTCGGTAATATGGCTGTTGAGCGTCGGGAAGAGCGCCGCATCGCTCAGCGGCAGATCCAGCAGCTCTGACGGCATGGCGCCGGAGAGCCATCCCGTCCTGCGCAGCCGGAGGCAGAGGCGGATCGCACGGATCTCGGCGGAATTGCGGCACAATTCCGAACGCAGCCGCGTCAGCAGGCTGTCACATTCCGCATCCGGAAGCGTCCGGAGCATATGCAGAAGGCTCTGCGTCAGGCAGCATGCGGTCTGCGGCGTATCCGGCAGCAGCGCCAGACAATCGGTCAGCGTCCGGATCTCACAGGCATCCGGCAGCGCACCGCCGGTCAGCAATGCCTCCCAGACCCCGCGGCAGGCGGGATCGGCAGCAAGAAGCGCTGCGGCCTGTGCCTGTACGGCATTCACATGGGCGCAGGCGGTCACGGAGCTGCCGGCCAGCTCGCGCAGCAGCGTTCCGGCTGAAACCTCCGGCTCTCCTGCCGTCAGCAATGCCAGCGCCGTTCCAAGCTCGGGGACGCTGCGCAGGTGGCTCTTTGTCCGGAGCAGTCCGCAGACGGCTTCGGTGAGAATGCGGCCGCGGCCGGGGATCGGTGCCGTACACAGGGCAAGCTGCATTTCCCAGACGGCGGTATTGTCCACGCCGCAGCTTTCATGCAGAATGGTGAGTGCGGCGGAGTATGCCTCCGGCTCTTCCATGGCAAGCAAAATCATGCCGGACAGGCGGGCAGCATCGGGCTCGCGGCCGTTGGGCAGCATCAGGAGTGCCAATACCTGCTGGGCGGGATCCTCCATGCGTTTGAGGAGGGCGGGCGGCTCGCAGGCGGCGATTTCCCGGACATAGCGGATAAACCGTGCGCCGCTGAATTCCGCCATCTGCGTTGCCAGCAGAAGCGCTGCCATCATATGGCCGCCGAGCAGAGCATAGCAAAGCAGCGCAGTACCGCAGTCGGGATGGAGCCGGGTCAGGGAATGCTGCTGCCGGCGGATGAGCTTGCGCAGAAAATCCTCCCGTCCGGAAAGCCCCGCGACAGAGACAAGCGCCTGCAAAAGCGGTTCATCCGATGCCGTGTCACACCGGCACAGCAGGTCTGTCAGCTCCGGCATCACAGGGTCGGTATTCCACGGTGCCAGGCCGTCCGGACGCGAAGAGATCCAGCCGATGCATTCTGCGGTCTGTCCCTGTCTGACCCATTCAAGCAGCACCTCCGGGACGGAGATCCCGCAGGCATTTGCCGCGCAGTAATCGGCGCAGGCATTCCAGAAATTCGGAAGATGCCGGGCACGCAGGTACATGAGCTTTCCGGTGAGCACCGGGTCATGCTGCTGCGCGGCCAGCCGGAGCACGGCATTCCAGGCCGGCACCGAAACGGGCTCGGCGCACAGCCGGCAGACATCGCCTGCCTCCGGAAGGTAGAGCGCTCTCCACAGATGCATACAGTCCATGGCATCAGAGAGGGAGACGGAACGGATCGTCAGGAAGAAGCGGGTATTGGTCTCCGGGGTTCCCTCCGGCCATCGGCTGGCTGTCTGCTGTTCGGTAAGCTCCATGAGATTGTATGCTTCCAGAACGGCTGCGGAGGTATCCGCCAGCAGACCGAGGGCAGCATCGGAAAGCATCTGATCGTCGGAATAGGCTGCATGAAAGAACAGGCAGCATGCGGCGAGCGGCTCTGCGGCGGCCTTGCGCAGGCAGAGCGCCTTTTCCTCGTCGGAGAGGGGGCGGCTCATGACCCGGACTGCCAGCAGCTCAAATATGCTCACATAGAAATCATGCGGGGCATTGCGGCGGGTATCCTCGCCGTGTACCAGCGGGGCAAGCAGCAGATCCTCGGTGTGTGTCCGCTCGCTGAGCCGGATCAGGCAGCGCACAAGCACCGGCTCATAGAAGGCATTGCTTTCCTGAAGAATGCCGATCGCTTCGCAGACACCGGTCTCATCCGGCTGCTCCTGCATCAGGTACCCCGCCGCCGCATCGGCACAGGCCTTGCTGTCCGGCAGGCGCTTGAGAATGCGGTGGAGCTGCGCGGCAAGGCCAAGCGGCCGGAATTCCTGCGTCCGGTCAGGGAAGAGATTTTCGAGGAGATTGAGCGTGCGGACATCGGAATCCTGCTCAATGTCACCGCCGGATTCGAGGCTGCTTAGCTTTTCCCGGTAGAATTTCTCTGTATCCGGCGGCAGCGGCATGCCGAGGCGGGATGACAGATAGATCCGCAGCGCCGGTGTTCCGGCAGTTTCCAGGACCTGCCGGAGCAGCGCATCCGGCTGTGCAAAGAGCCTTGCGCATTCCGCACCGGAAAAGCGGCAGAGCCAGGAACCGCCGTGTGCGGCTGTCAAAGCGACCAGCCGGGCATTGTCGCCGGCTTTTTGCAGGGCGGTGATGTATTCGCCGATGATCTGCGAATCCTCCTGCGCCAGCAGGGGATCGGTGCGGTCGAGCATGGCGCTGTCTGCCCGGCCGGTATAGAGGGCGGCCACGGCACGGCGGATCCGGGGGATTTGCTGGGCGTCATTGAACGGATTTTCGGCTTCATCGCCGGCAAGATATGCCTCATAATCGCCGTTTTCATACAGAAGGCGCAGCCAGAGGGCATTGTTCTGCCGGCGCAGCGGGGGATTTTCCCGCAGGAGCGCAAGCATGCCGGCGCGGTCGTGTTTTTTCTGAAGGACGGCCAGCAGCACGCTGCCGGCACCGATGGGATCAAAGCGGGCAATCGTTTCGGCGGCATCCTGGTACAGACCGCAGAACAGCCAGACACGTTCGGCAATGTCGGCGGTGCTGCTTCCGGTCGGATATTCCGCTTTGCGCAGATAATCGGCAGCATCCGGAAGGGCGCCCGCGGCACCGGACTGAAGAATCTGCCGGATCGTCTGCCCTTCTCCGCGCATGACGGCGGCAAGAAACGGATCATTCAGGAAATGCTCGATTTGCAGCAGGGAATCCCAGACCTCGTGATTCCGGCTGTGATCGGGGTCGTAGGCGCGGGCGGAAGCGATCTCGCGCAGATTCGAGCCGGTATCATGGAGCATGTCGAGGGCATCCCCCAGGCCGCAGGAAATGACCTGCGCCAGATCGGGCACATCCTCGGAAAGGCAGGCATAGATGCCGGCGCGGCGTTCCTCCCGTTTCTTGGAAAGAATGCGGCGGTAGGTGCTGAAGAGAACGGCAATGGCCTGGGTGCGTATACCGCTTTTGAGGCGGGAGAACAGGAGATGCAGCACCGTTTCGCCCTCATCGCGCAGCCTGCGCCAGAGCTTCTGTTCGGGAACGGGGCAGACCTTGGTATCCCGGTCATGCAGGGCGCTGGTATATTCGGGGAGGAACTGCATCCAGACGAAGCGCCTGCCAAGCTGACGGGCTTTTTCGTATTCCTCCTTGTCGCAGTAGAGATGGTAGAGAATATCGGCATGGGCAGGGGTGATCTCCCCGGGGAATCGTTCACAGACGGCGATATAGCCGTCACTGTCCTGGAGATTCCGGTAATGCTCCAGGAGCATCGGCAGGCATTCGCTGCGGTCATACCAGAGACCTGCCAGCAGATAGCGCTCGGCTTCTCTGGTGCGGCCTGCCCGCAGCAGCCTTCCGGCGGCGGCAGCGGGGGTCAGGGGGCCGTCCGCAGCGATCGCATGTGCGCTCGGATCGGCAGGAACGGCGGAAAACAGAAGGCTTTCCCATTCCTCCTCGATCTCCCGGCCGGGCGCAAGGATCTCCTCTGCTGCAAGGCTGCCGGAATGCGGCAGGCTGATGCGGGCGGCATTGGCATAGGGGGCGGGGGGATTTTCCAGCCATTTGCGCACATCCTCGGCGGTATGCAGGGAGGAACGGATGTCGTCGGGGAGAAGCGCGAGGGTATCTGTGATCTGCTGCTGCACCTGGGTATACTGGTCAAGCAGGTCACTGATGCCGTTGGTGCCGGTGCCGGGGAGCAGATCCTCGTGGCAGTCCTTCAGGGTGCGGATCAGAAGCGGCTGGATCCGGCGGCGCAGGGAGGTAAAGGTCTTCCATTGGTCGGAGAGATTGCTCACAACGATGCGGGTCATGGCGGCGGCGCCGATCGTTCCGGCATTGCCGAAGCGCTCGAAGCGCCTGCTGCTGCCCGTGCGCACGACGGCACAGATGACGGCGCCGGTGCGGTCACGGGTTCCGGTGTCAATGACCAGGTGGCCGGGATAGCTGTCCGCAGCATTCTCGATGCCGAAGAGAACGGCAAGGTAGTGGTGGGCTACGGTCTGCACGAATTCCTCACGGCTGATGGCGGCCATCTGTGTGCCGCGCAGAAAGACGGAATCGGATTCGATACGCCCGAACAGGCGGTTGATGAGCAGCCGTTCCTCCGAAAGCTCCCGCGGGGTATGCTCCGGAACGGGGCGCTGGGTATATTTGACCATGGCAAGTGCCCTCCCCTGATTTGATACCTTTTATTATAGCATGATTTGTCCCCGTGCGTCAATATCTGCGGAAAATTTCCGGAAAATCCGGAAAACCACTTGACAAAATTTTTAATATGATGTAATATAGTATTAGAAACCAGATGCATTCCGGGAGAAGCCCGGGGGGAGGGGCGGATCCACAATGCGCCGTCCCCCAAAGCAGACTTTTTGAAAGCTCACAGAAGGGAGTGTCCTCTTATGCGTGAATATCGGATCCTGACTGACGGTTCGTGCGATCTTGCGCAGGCATGGCTTGCGGAGCATCGCGTGACGGTACTGCCGCTGTATTACAGCCTTGGCGGAAGCCCCCTGCCGTACCCGGGTGGAGCATCCTTCCGGCTCGGGGAATTTTACAGTGTGCTGCGCGGGGGTGCCGTGGTGACGACAAGCGCCCCGAGCATTGAGGACTGCAAGTCCCTGATGCGCCCGCTGCTCGAGGCGGGGTATGATCTGTTGTATACCGGGCTTGCGGCGCATCTGAGCGGCATGTTCAATGTCGTGCGCCTGGCGGCAATGGATCTGAAGGAGGAATTTCCCGGCTGCCGGATCGCGGTGCTTGACAGCAATGCGGCGTCGCTGGGGCTGGGGCTTCTGATCGAAGCGCTTGTCACGGCGCGGGAATCCGGGCAGGATTTCGAGGCAGCCTGTGAGATCTGCCGGACGATGCGGCTGCATCTGCGGCATTATTTCACGGTCAGCGACCTGATGCATCTCAGGCGCGGCGGCCGGATCTCGGGGAGCGCGGCGGTGGTCGGCTCGGTGCTCCAGATCATGCCGATGCTGTATCTTTCTGCACAGGGACAGATCGAGGTGACAGGCAAGCAGCGCGGCCGGAAGAATGCCCTGCGTGCGCTGGCGGAATGCGTGGCAGAGGCAGCCGGTGCAGGTGCGAAGGTCTGCATCGCGCATGCGGATGCGGCGGAGGATGCGGCATTTGTGCGGGACATTCTGCGCAGGCGCTATCCGGGCTGTGAAGTGGTTGTCGGTGAGATCGGCCCGGTTCTCGGTGCGCATTGCGGCCCCGGGGGCGTTGCGGCGTTTACGACAGAGACAAATTCTACATCTTAAAAAAACAAAAGCTCCGGTCTGATCCGGAGCTTTTTCAGGGGGTGTGGGGGCGCAGCCCCCACACTAAAAAACCCCCTCCCCGCGTGCGGGGAGGGGGCAGGGGGAGGGGCGGATCAGCAGTACGCCCTCCCCAAAACAGGCTTTTTTGACAAGC
>CACZPI010000141.1 GCA_902783005.1 uncultured Ruminococcus sp.
CTGCACTTTGAAACCCTCTTGCGCTCGTTATACTCTTGGATTGTAAATTTTATGTGAAATGCTGCACGTTGCTATTGCAATTTAGGTGTAAATATTATTGATCTGATTGCTAAGGTAGGAATGACGATCCTATCCTTGGTCTTGACAATCATTTTTCGGAATTATTTTATTTATTTAATCATAAATGCTTTATATAGTCTTTCAGCGAATATTATCATTCATTTTGTGTTTAAGAAACGATATCCGCAGGTTGTCGCTAATATCAAGGATCATCAGGATGAAAAGAATATGCTGAAAGCGGATCTAAAAAACGTTGTCCCGATGAAATTATCGAATTATGTATATAATTCAACTGATAATCTGATTATCTCCAAGGTGCTCGGGTTGGTGACTGTTGCCCGTTATTCTAATTATATGACGATCATCAACGGCATAATGGGCATGGAGTATATTCTTGGAAATGTGGTTACATCTACAATTGGTAAGATCATAAAAGAAAAAGATGATCCACAGGAAGTCTATCAGTATTACCTGATGTATCAATATGGTCAGTTTTTGTTTACAAACTTTTGTACAGCAGCGCTTTCTATTGTGATGATACCATTTATCAAGATATGGCTGGGGGACAGCTTTGTTCTTGAATTATCGATCATGATACTTTTGATTGGTGATTTTTATATTCATTCGATGTATCAACCGGCATATGTGATGTTCGGTGCAGCCGGAAAGTTTAAAGATGATAAGTTCATTACAATCATCAGTGCAGTGATGAATCTGGGGATTTCTTTGATCGCAGTGTATTTTATTGGACTTGCAGGCGTAATTATCGGAACGATCGCCACGGATATTTATATCTGGTGTGTCAGAACCTATCAGGTTGTTTCAAAGTATTTTTATAAATCTCTGAAAAAGTATATTCTTTTGATGCTCAAATACATTGTGATTACAGTAATAAGTGTTGCATTATGTTTAGGTGCTTCAAAAGTGTTCTTGATTGAGAATCTGTATGTTGAATTTATAGTACGGCTACTGATTAGTGCGATTGTACCGAATGCAGCTGCTGTATTATTGACTTGCAAAGATGAACAGTTTCGTTCGGTCAAAAATATATTGTTTGGAAAGCTGAAGAAAAAAGCAGATTGAGGATCAATGCAGCAGTAGATCAAATCACAGGATCACTGTACAGGGGAAGTAAGCTGTAGAGCGTTGATGCGATCTGAACATTCTGAAAACGGTTTGCATCACTCCGAAAAGACAGTTCGTTTTTTAGGAAATGTGCGTTTTGGGTGTCTGTACCATGTATGGTAAAACATAAAACATAAAACTAAGGAGAGTGTATCATGAGTAATTTCAATTTGGGTCAACATTGTATAGTCTCAGACAAGGCTTCAATTGGTGAGAATGTCAATATCGGACACAATTGCATCATTGAAGATGATGTTGTGATCGGCGACAATACTTTTATTGACAGTAATACAGTGATCCGTTCCGGTGTTACGATCGGAAAGAATGCTTTTATTGGCTCGAACTGTATTATTGGCGAATATTGGATGGATTTCTGCATTGATCGTCAGACACATGTTCACCCTCTCTCGATTGGTGATGATGCACTTATCCGCAGCGGTTCTATTATTTATGCGGGTTCAACAATCGGAAAGCATTTCCAGACCGGACATCAGGTCACGATCCGTGAGAAGGCTGAGATCGGCGATCATGTAAGTGTAGGAACGCTGTCTGATATTCAGGGTAGCTGCAAGATTGGCAACTATGTCAGAATGCACAGCAATGTCCATATCGGTCAGTTATCTGTTATTGACGATTTTGTATGGATATTCCCATATGTGGTCTTGACGAATGATCCCACACCTCCGTCTGAAAACTTTGTGGGTGTGCATATTCATTCTTTTGCGATCGTAGCGACAGCCTCCATCATTATGCCGGGGCTTGATATTGGTCAGGACTGTCTCATCGGTGCCGGGGCGATTGTTACAAAATCTGTTGAGCCATATGCAGTTGCAGTTGGCAATCCGGCGAAAGTGATTTCTGATGTCAGAAAGATCAAAAACAAAATAACAGGTGAGCCTGTATATCCTTGGCGTGAGCATTTCGGTAATTATATGCCATGGGAAAAGATGGGATTTGATGCATGGTATGCTTCTCTTGCACTTGATGATAAGGAGCATTATCACATTTCTGAAATTCAATAAAAGGAGATAATCTATGTTAAACATCCAAACTGTAACGGTGATCGGTGCTACAGGAACAATGGGGGCGAATGTTGCAGGCATTTTCGCATCTTTTGGTAATGCAAAGGTATATTGCGTCGCTCGTGATCTGAATAAAGTGAAGAAAACGATCCCTCGTATCGTGAAGTCAGTCAGAGCGGACAGTATCGCTCATAATCTTATTCCAGCGGATTTTGGAATGCTTGAGGAGTGTGTTGCAAACTCTGATCTTGTGTTTGAAAGTGCTGCAGAGAGTATTGAGATCAAGAAAAGCATTCACAGCAAAATTGCCGAAGCATTAAAGGAAAATTCGGTAGCGTGTACAGGTACCTCAGGTCTGTCGATTACTTCACTGGCTGAATGCTATCCCGATGCGCTGAGAACTCATTTCTTTGGAGTTCACTTCTTCAACCCGCCGTATAATATGCCGCTGTGTGAATTTACACCTACGAGGTATTCGGATAAGGGGACAGGAGAGGAGATCAAGAACTACCTGAAGGATACACTTTTCAGAACGGTCGTTGAGGTAAAGGATTCTCCTGCGTTCCTCGGAAACAGAATCGGTTTTCAGTTTATCAATGAAGCCCTCCAGTATGCTGAGAAATATAAGGACAACGGCGGTATCGATTATATCGATGCACTTCTCGGTTCTTTTACAGGCAGATCCATGGCACCGCTCGTGACCTCTGATTTTGTTGGCCTTGATGTGCATAAGGCTATTGTTGATAATGTATATGAGAATACGAACGATTATGCAAGAGATACATTTGTCCTTCCGGATTATGTCAAGAAGCTCGTTGAAGAGAATAAGCTGGGCAGAAAGTCGGGTATGGGTCTCTATCAAATGATCCGTTATGAAAACGGCTTCAAGCGCAATACCGTATTGGATATCAATACCGGACTCTATCGTGATGTCATTCCTTATGCTTTCCCGTTTGTGGATAAGATGAAGAAGTATATCAAAGAGGGAGATTACGAGAAGGCTTTTGAGCGGCTGATCAATAACAGATCCCAGGAAGCAGAGATCTGTCTTTCTTTCCTCCTGAAATATATTGTTTATTCTCTTTATGCAACTGAAGAGGTTGGATATACGATCGAAGCTGCTGATGATGTTATGGCGACAGGCTTTAATTGGTGCCCGCCGCTTGCGATGTATCAGGCACTTTCAACGGTAGCGAATGTACCCTCTCTGATCAGAGAGAGACTTCCGGAAATCTGCAAGAAGGTGGATATCGACAGACTTCTTGCTGATGTCAAGGCTTCAAAATATGACTACAGACTTTATTTCAAATCGGGGAGGTAAGTATTGATGGGAAAGGTATATGTACTTGGTGGCGCTCAGACCGATTTTGAGCGTAACTGGAAAAAAGAAGGCAAAAATATGGTCGCCCTTCTAAAGGAAGTCGTGGCTGACGGTTTGGCAGATGCAGAGATCACGCTTGACGATGTCAGAACGCTGAATAAGGATAATAGAGTGGCATGCTTTGTAGGAAACTTTATTGCGGAAAAGTATACAGATCAGGGTCACCTCGGAGCATTTCTGACAGAGGTAGATCCGGCGTTTTACGGTGTACCTTCTGCAAGATATGAGGCGGCCTGTGCTTCGAGTTCAGTTGCGCTGGATGCTGCACAGTCCAAGATCGTGAGTGGTGAATATGATGTTGCGATCGTTGTTGGCTGGGAACTGATGAAAACCGTTGACTCAAAGCTTGGCGGTGATTTCTTAGGCAGAGCGGCATATTACGAAAAAGAAGGAAAGGGCATAGACCTGCCGTTCCCGAAGCTTTTTGGAAGACTTGCAGATGAAACGCTAAAAAAGTATCCTGACCTTGATGAAAAGTGCTATATGGATGCTCTGGCGAGAATCAGTACGATCAACTATGAGAATGCCAAGAGAAATCCGCTTTCTCAGACCAGGAAGTGGTTTATGAGCTTTGAACAGGCAAGCACAAGAGATACTGATACAAACCCGCTTGTTGGAGGAAAGCTCGCTGTTTCTGACTGTTCACAGGTCACAGACGGAGCGGCGATTGTTGTGCTCTGCTCAGAGAAGTTCATCAAAGAGCGAGGCATCGCAGGCAAGCCGATTATCAAGGGATACGGTCATAGAACCGCTCCGATGTTGTTTGACAAGAAGATGGCTGATAATGCGGATTCAGACTATATTCTCCCGTGGACAAGACAGACCGTTCTCGATGCATACAGAAGAAGCGGTCTGACGGTTGATGATATCGATTGCTTTGAGACACATGACTGCTTTACATCGAGTGAATATGCTGCAATCTCCAGCTTTGGGATTACAGCTCCAGGTAAAGAATATGAAGCAATCGAAAACGGCACGATATCTTTCCGTGGTGCCAAGCCGATCAATCCGAGCGGCGGTTTAATTGGATGCGGACATCCTGTCGGTGCTTCTGGCGCAAGAATGTTCCTTGATCTGTATAAGCAGGTAACAGGAAAAGCAGATGCTTATCAAGTGGCAGGTGCTAAAAATGCTATGATGCTAAATATCGGTGGAAGTGCTACAACCAATTATGTTTATGTTGTAGGCTTAGAATAAATGTATTTTAGGTAAAATTACAGGCGGGTGACTTTCAAATGACTATTATCGTAACAGGCGGAGCCGGCTTCATCGGCTCAAACTTCGTGTTCCACATGCTGAACACTTATCCGGACTACAGAATTATCTGTCTTGACAAACTTACATATGCAGGCAATCTCAGCACACTTGCTCCCGTTATGGACAACCCGAACTTCCGCTTCGTGAAGCTCGATATCTGTGACCGTGAGGGCGTGTATAAGCTCTTCGAGGAGGAGAAGCCGGACATCGTTGTCAACTTTGCAGCAGAGTCTCACGTTGACCGTTCTATCGAGAACCCGGAGTCTTCCTCCAGACTAATATCCTCGGTACGCAGGTGCTCATGGATGCTTGCCGCAAGTACGGAATCCAGCGTTATCATCAGGTATCGACGGACGAGGTTTACGGCGATCTGCCGCTCGACAGACCTGACCTGTTCTTCACCGAGACCACTCCGATTCACACCAGCAGCCCGTATTCCAGCTCCAAGGCTGGTGCAGACCTGCTCGTAATGGCGTACAACCGCACCTACGGTCTGCCCGTAACCATTTCCCGCTGCTCCAACAACTACGGTCCGTATCACTTCCCAGAGAAGGTCATCCCGCTGATGATTGCCAATGCGCTCGCAGACAAGCCGCTCCCGGTTTACGGCGAGGGTCTGAATGTCCGCGACTGGCTGTATGTTGTGGATCACTGCCGCGCGATCGATCTCATCATCCACAAGGGCAAGGTAGGCGAGGTTTACAATGTCGGCGGTCACAACGAGATGAAGAACATCGACATCGTCAAGCTCATCTGCAAGGAACTCGGCAAGCCGGAGAGCCTTATCACACATGTGGAGGACAGAAAGGGTCATGATATGCGTTATGCGATCGACCCGACCAAGATTCATAATGAGCTTGGCTGGCTGCCGGAGACTAAGTTTGAGGTCGGCATCAAGAAGACCATCCAGTGGTATCTCGACAATAAGGAGTGGTGGGAGACCATCATTTCCGGCGAGTATCAGAACTACTACGAGAAAATGTATGGAAACCGTGCAGAGGTGTAATCGATGAAGGCATTTGTTACCGGAGTCGGCGGACAGCTCGGCTATGATGTTGTCAATGAACTGAAAAAACGCGGATATACCGCAATTGGCAGCGACATTCTCGACGAGACTGCCGCTGACTGTGAGTATATCAAGCTGGATATCACCGATGCAGCGGCAGTTGAACAAACGATCGCTGCTGTCAAGCCGGATGTGGTGATCCACTGCGCAGCATGGACGGCTGTTGATGCGGCTGAGGACGAGGAGAATCAGCCGAAGGTCAAGGCGATTAACGTTGATGGCACGCAGAATATTGCAAATGTCTGCAAGAAACTTGACTGCAAGATGATCTACATCGGTGCTTCAGTGCTGATGGACGCCTGCCGAGAATATGGTGCAAGATTTCATCAAACGTCAACCGATGAAGTTTACGGCGATCTGCCATTGGACAGCAATGCAGTATTCACAGAGGAGTCACTGCTGAAATCGTCCTCGCCGTACAGTTCATCAAAAGCAAGTGCCGATCTATTGGTGCTGGCATATCAAAGAACATACGGCTTGCCTGTAACGATCTCACGCTGTTCCAACAATTACGGGCCGTATCAGTTTCATGAGAAGCTGATTCCGCTGATGATTCTGAATGCGATTGAAAATAAACCACTGCCTGTATACGGACAGGGGCTGAATGTCCGTGACTGGATGTATGTGGAAGACCATTGCAAGGCGATCGACATGATCCTACATCACGGCAAGATCGGCGAGGTCTACAACATCGGCGGACACAATGAGATGCGCAACATCGACATTGTCAAG
>CACZPI010000142.1 GCA_902783005.1 uncultured Ruminococcus sp.
AAGTAATGCTGCTTCCGAAGAGAGTAAAGTACCGCAGAGTCCACAGAGGACGTCTGACCGGTAAGGCCTACAGAGGCAACAAGGTAACCTACGGCGATTTCGGTCTGCAGGCTCTCGAGCCGGCCTGGATCACTTCCAACCAGATCGAGGCTGCCCGTATCGCAATGACCCGTTACATCAAGCGTGGCGGTCAGGTATGGATCAAGATTTTCCCGGATAAGCCGATCACTGAGAAGCCGGCTGAAACCCGAATGGGTTCCGGTAAGGGCTCCCCGGAGTACTGGGTAGCCGTTGTTAAGCCGGGCAGAGTCCTGTTCGAGATCGCATCGGGCAAGGAAAAGCCGCTGGCTGAGGAAGATATCCGCGAGGCACTGCGTCTGGCTATGCACAAGCTGCCGATCAAGTGCCGCATCGTTACCAAAGCAGAAACCGAGACCGCTGAGTAAGGAGGGGAGCGAAGCATGAAGGCAACAGAAATCAAGGAGATGTCTGTCGAGGAGATGAATGCAAAGCTCGTCAGCCTGAAGGAAGAGCTTTTTGCACTCCGCTTCCAGCTCGCCGTTGGCCAGCAGAAGAACACGGCAGAGGTCAAGGCTGTCAAGAAGGACATCGCCCGCATCAAGACCTGCCTGCGCGAGGCAGAGCTTGCTCAGAAGGCTGAGTAAGCCCAGAGCTGAAGATAGGAGGAAAATTCCGTGGCTGAGAGAAATCTGAGAAAGACAAGAACCGGTCTGGTCGTCAGCGACAAGATGGATAAGACCGTTGTTGTAGCAATCCAGGACAACGTTCGCCATCCGCTGTACAAGAAGATCGTAAAGCGTACTGTACGTCTGAAGGCTCACGATGAGAACAATGAGTGCAGAGTAGGCGACCGCGTATCGGTAATGGAGACCCGCCCGCTGTCCAAGGACAAGAGATGGCGCGTTGTGACCATCATCGAGAAGGCGAAGTAATCCAACCAAGAGTATATAAGCGATTCTGAGAGGAGGACGCATCCATGATTCAGATGCAGACTTATCTGAAGGTTGCTGACAACACCGGCGCTAAGGAGCTGATGTGCATTCGCGTACTCGGCGGTACCCGCAGAAGATACGCAAACATCGGTGACGTTGTTGTAGCATCCGTTAAGAAGGCAACACCCGGCGGCGTGGTAAAGAAGGGCGATGTAGTCAAGGCTGTTATCGTTCGCTCCGCCAAGGGTCTGAGAAGAGAGGACGGCACCTACATCCGTTTCGACGAGAATGCTGCCGTTATCATCAAGGAAGACAAGAACCCGAGAGGTACCCGTATCTTCGGGCCGGTCGCAAGAGAGCTGCGTGAGAAGGACTACATGAAGATCCTGTCTCTGGCTCCCGAGGTTCTGTAAGGAGGTACCATCATGAGCGTAGTAAAGAAGGTTCATGTCAAGAAGGGCGATACCGTCATCCTGAGAACCGGCAAGGCCGAGTACAAGTTCGCCAACAAGGAGGGCGACCGCAAGACCGGTAAGGTCGTAGCAGTCAGCCCGAAGGAGGGCAAGGTCATCGTTGAGGGCTTCAACATGGTTACCAAGCACCTCAAGCCCCAGGTGATGGGTCAGGCCGGTTCTGTTGTCAGCACCGAGGCTCCCATCTATGCAAGCAAGGTTCAGCTCGTTTGCCCGCACTGCGGCAAGCCTACCCGCGTAGGCCACACCGTAGAGGACGGCAAGAAGCTGCGCGTTTGCAAGAAGTGCGGCAAGTCTTTTGAATAAGCTTAAAGGAGAAACGATATGTCAAGATTAAAGACGCAGTACACTGAGACCGTTGCTCCCGCGCTGATGCAGAAGTTCGGTTACAAGAGTGTTATGCAGATCCCGAGACTCGACAAGGTCGTCATCAATGTCGGCGCCGGCGAGGCAAAGGAGAATTCCAAGGTCATTGATGCCATCATGACCGACCTGGCAGCCATCACCGGTCAGAAGCCGGTTGTATGCCGTGCCAAGAAGTCCGTTGCAAACTTCAAGCTCCGTGAGGGTATGGCCATCGGCGTCAAGGTTACCCTGCGCGGTGAGAGAATGTACGATTTCGTTGACAAGCTGTTCAACGTTGCGTTCCCGCGTGTCCGCGACTTCCGCGGCATCAACGGCAACTCCTTCGACGGTAAGGGCAACTACTCTACCGGTATCAAGGAGCAGCTCATCTTCCCCGAGATCGAGTACGACAAGATCGACAAGGTTCGCGGTATGGACATCAACTTCATCACCACGGCCCAGACCGACGAAGAGGCCAAGGAGCTCCTCAAGCTCATGGGCGCTCCGTTCGCTGACTAAGGGAGGGTACACAGATGGCAAAGAAGGCTATGATCAACAAGCAGCAGAGAACCCCCAAGTTCTCCACCAGAGCTTACACCAGATGCAAGATCTGCGGCAGACCGCATGCGTACCTGAGAAAGTACGGCATCTGCCGTATCTGCTTCCGTGAGCTGGCCAATGACGGTCAGATCCCGGGTGTTAAGAAGGCTAGCTGGTAATCAAGATTAGAAGGAGGTCATTGGAATGCAAATTTCCGATACGATCGCAGATCTGCTGACGAGAATCCGTAACGCAAGCACTGCGAAGCACGCAACGGTTGACATTCCCGCATCGAATGTGAAGAAGGCCATCACCCAGATCCTTGCGGACGAGGGCTACATCAAGGACTTCCAGATCATCGATGACGGTAAGCAGGGCATCATCAGAGTCACCCTGAAGTATACCGACGGCAAGACCCCGGTCATCAGCGGCCTGCGCCGCGTCTCCAAGCCGGGTCTGCGCATTTATTCGAGCTGTGAGGATATGCCGAAGGTTCGCAAGGGCCTGGGCATCGCCATTGTTTCCACATCCAAGGGCATCATGACCGACAAGAAGGCACGCGACCTGAATGTCGGCGGTGAGGTTCTCGCATACGTTTGGTAAGGAGGGACAGATATGTCAAGAATTGGTAAAATGCCGATCACGATCCCTGCCGGCGTAGAGGTCAAGGTGGAGGATAATGCCGTTACCGTCAAGGGCCCGAAGGGTTCCCTGACCCAGCAGTTCTCCAAGGAGCTCGGCATCAAGCTCGAGGATGGCGTACTGACTGTTACCCGTCCGAGTGATGATAAGAAGCACAGAAGCCTGCACGGCCTGACAAGATCCCTGATCCACAACATGGTTGAGGGCGTTGTCAACGGCTACAGCAAGACCCTCGAGATCGACGGTGTCGGCTACCGTGCAGCAAAGCAGGGCAAGAACCTGGTGATGAACCTCGGTTTCTCCCATCAGGTAATCGTTCCTGAGACCGATGACATCAAGATCGACGTTCCTCAGCCGAACCAGATCATCGTCAGCGGTATCGACAAGCAGAAGGTCGGCCAGTTCGCAGCGGAGATCCGCGAGAAGAGACTGCCTGAGCCTTACAAGGGCAAGGGTATCCACTACCTCGGCGAGCACATCATCCGCAAGGAAGGCAAGGCCGGTAAGGGCAAGAAGTAATTAAGGAGTGAAGCGTTATGATCAAAAAGTTTGACAGCAACAAGGCACGCCTCAAGAGACATGCCCGTGTTCGCAGAAAGATCTCCGGCACTCCCGAGTGCCCGAGACTCAACGTATTCCGCAGCGCCAAGCACATCTATGCTCAGATCATTGATGATGTCAACGGCGTAACGCTCGCAAGCGCATCCAGCATGGCCAAGGACTTCTCCGGCAACGGCGGCAACGTCGAGGGCGCAAAGCTCGTCGGTGAGGCAATCGCAAAGGCTGCTGCCGACAAGGGCATCAAGGATGTGGTATTCGACAGAGGCGGCTATCTGTATCACGGTCGTGTACAGGCACTCGCCGAGGCTGCACGCGAAGGCGGCCTGAATTTCTAAGAGCATTCCAATTAAAAGGAGGGAATACGATTGGCTAATTTTGAGCAGAAGGAAAACGAGTACCTCGAAAGAGTCGTACACATCAACAGAGTTTCCAAGACGGTTAAGGGCGGCCGTATCATGAAGTTCTCCGTTCTGGTCGTTGTCGGCGACGGCAAGGGCAAGGTCGGCTTCGGTATGGGCAAGTCCGGTGAGGTTCCGGATGCCATCCGCAAGGGCATCGAGGATGCCAAGAAGAACATGGTTCAGGTTCCGCTGAAGGGTACCACCATCCCTCACGAGATCGTAGGCAAGTTCGGCGCAGGTGAAGTTCTCATGCGTCCGGCTGCTCCCGGTACCGGCGTGATCTCCGGCGGCCCGGTTCGTGCCGTGATCGAGGTTGCAGGTATCAAGGACATCCGTACCAAGTCCCTGCGTTCCAACAATCCGTGCAACGTCGTTAGAGCTACCATCGCAGGTCTGACCGGCTGCACCACCGCTGAGGAGGTCGCAGCAAAGCGCGGCAAGTCCGTCAAGGAAATCCTGGGCTAAGGAGGGCTTTGCAATGAAGAAGATTACACTCGTAAAGAGCCTGATCGGCTGCAAGAAGGATCAGATCGCAACGGCACATTCGCTCGGTCTCAAGAAGATCGGCCAGGTGACCGTACAGCCCGATAATGCGTGTACTGCGGGCAAGATCCATAAGATCACTCACCTGATCAAGGTTGAGGAAGCTTAAAAGCAAGGAGGTACACAGACATGCAGATTCATGAACTCGTACCCGCGCTCGATTCCAACAAGGATCGCAAGCGCGTAGGCCGCGGCCACGGTTCCGGTAACGGCAAGACCGCAGGCAAGGGTCACAAGGGTCAGAAGGCACGTTCCGGAGGCGGTGTACGCATCGGCTTTGAAGGCGGCCAGATGCCTCTTGCCAGAAGAATCCCGAAGCGCGGCTTCAAGAACCACTTCGCAAAGGAGTACACGGTTGTCAATATCAGCGACCTGAACAAGTTTGCTGACGGCACCGCAGTTGATGCGGAGCTTCTCTATGCATCCGGTGTCATCAAGAAGGTGGCAGCCGACGGCATCAAAATCCTCGGTGACGGCGAGCTGACCCGTCAGCTCACAGTGAAGGCAGCAAAGTTCACGCAGGCCGCAGCTGAGAAGATCGAAAAGGCAGGCGGGAAAGCCGAGGTGATCTGACAATGTTTCAGACACTGAAAACGGCCTGGGGCATCCCGGATCTCCGGAAGAAGTTCCTGTACACGTTTTTCATTATTCTGATTTTCCGCATCGGATCGGCTATCACGGTTCCGTTTCTGGATCTGACGGCCGTCAATCAGTGGGTCACTGAAAACGCGACAGGCGGTAACTTCCTGGAGTACCTGAATATCCTGACCGGCGGTGCTCTCTCGAAGGCTACGGTATTTTCCCTGTCCATCACCCCTTATATCAACGCATCCATCATCGTCCAGCTTCTCACCTATGCCCTCCCGCCGCTTGAACGGCTGCAGGAGGAAGGCGAGGAGGGACGCAAGAAGATCAACAAGATCAGCGCATGCGTGTCGCTGGCTCTGGCGATCTTCATGTCCATCGCTTACTACCTGACCATGCGCAACTCCATGCACGCTGTCAAGTACACGACCGGTGCCGAGGGCTGGTTCGCCGCCATCGTCATCATCGCATGCTTCGCAGCAGGTGCTTCCTTCGTTGTCTGGATGGGTGACCAGGTCAGCGACAAGGGCATCGGCAACGGCGTCTCCATGATCCTGTTCGCCGGTATCCTCGCACGCTTCCCCACCGATGTGGGCACTTTGATCTCCCTCACCAAGATGGAACCGTCCAAGTACTTCTGGGTAACGCTCGGTGTGCTCCTGATGTTCGTCATCATGATCGGCTTCATCGTCTTCATGAATGAAGCAGAGCGCCGCATTCCCGTACAGTACGCAAAGCGCGTTGTCGGACGCAAGCAGTTCGGCGGCCAGAACACCCACATCCCGATCAAGGTGTGCATGTCCGGCGTTATGCCGATCATCTTTGCCATGGCCTTCATGTCCCTGCCCTCGACCCTGAGCCTGTTCATCAAGCCGGTCGATGTGCTGACGGACGAAGTGACCGGCATGCAGAGATTCTATTTCCACTTCATCAATTTCTTCAGAACGACCAGCTGGGGCTACGCCGCACTGTACTTTGTTCTGATCATCGCGTTCAACTACTTCTACGTTTCCATGCAGTACAATCCCATTGAGATCGCCAACGGTCTGCGGCAGTCCAACGGCGCCATCCCGGGCATCCGCCCCGGTAAGCCCACTTCGGATTACCTCCAGAGAGTGCTCTCCAAGATCACACTCGTCGGTGCCATCTTCCTGGGTATCATTGCGATCTTCCCGATCCTCCTGACCAAGATCGACGCGAATCTCCAGTCCCTCTCCATGGGCGGTACCACGATCCTGATCTGCGTCAGCGTTGCACTGGAAACGGCAAGAACTCTGGAATCCCAGCTGATGATGCGTCATCACAAGGGCTTCCTGGGCTGATCCCGGCAAAAGCGAATTTATAAGGGGGTAAGTATATGAACCTGATTCTCCTCGGTGCGCCCGGCGCAGGCAAGGGCACACAGGCAGAGGCTATCTCCGAAGCACTGAACATTCCGCAGATCTCCACCGGCAACATGCTGCGTGAGGCTGTCAAGAATGGCACGGAGTACGGCCTGAAGGCAAAGGCAGTCATGGAGGCAGGCGGCCTGGTTTCCGATGACATCGTAATCGGCATCCTCAAGGATCGCATTGCGCAGGACGATGCCCAGAAGGGCTTCATCCTCGACGGCTTCCCGAGAACTGTTCCGCAGGCAGAGGCACTCGATCAGATGGGCGTGCGCATTGACAAGGTCGTTGAGATCTTCGTTCCGGACGAGACCATCAAGGAGCGCGTCTCCGGCAGACGTGTCTGCGAGGGCTGCGGCGCTTCCTACCATGTTGTTTACAAGCCCTCCAAGGTCGAGGGTGTGTGCGACAAGTGCGGCGCCAAGACCGTGATCCGCAAGGACGACCAGCCTGAGACCGTGATCTCCCGTCTGGCTACCTATCATAAGGAGACGGAGCCGATCAAGGCCTATTACGAAAAGCAGGGCAAGCTCGAAACTGTCATCGGACAGGAAGAGGTTGCCGATACCAAGAGACTGACCCTGAAAGCAGTGGGGGCAGATACCGAATGAGTATCACAATTAAATCTAAGACAGATCTGCAAAAGATCCAGGCTGCTGCAAGAATCGCAAGAGCGGCTTGTCTGCTCGCGGGTTCGTCCCTCGAGCCGGGCATGACGACCAAGGATATTGACAAGATCGTTCACGATTACATCGTCGGACAGGGTGCCTATCCTTCGTTCCTCGGTTATGCCGGCTTCCCCGGAAGCGCGTGCGTTTCCGTCAACGAGGAGGTCATCCACGGTATCCCCGGTTCCCGCAAGATCAAAGCCGGTGACATCGTCAGCATCGACGTCGGCGCAAAGCTCAACGGCTTCCACGGTGATACCTGCAAGACCTTCCCGGTCGGCAAGATCTCCGAGGAGGCACAGATGCTCCTCGATGTAACGGAAGCATCCCTGATGGTCGGCATCTCCAAGGCACAGCCCGGAGCCCGGCTGGAAGAGGTATGCGGCGCGATCGAACAGTACTGCGCGTCCCGCGGCTACGGCATCGTCCGTGAGTACTGCGGACACGGCATCGGACGGGAGCTTCACGAAGCACCGGAGGTTCCGAATTATGTGCAGCACGGCTCCCGGGATATGCGCATCAAGCTCCAGCCCGGCATGGTCATCTGCATCGAGCCCATGATCAACGTCAAGGGCGATGCGATCCGCCAGTGCAAGGACGGCTGGACCGTCCGCACCAAGAACGGCTGCCTTTCCGCGCATTTCGAGCATGAGATCGCCATTACCCCGGACGGTCCGGTCATCCTGAGCGAACCGAACTGACCGGCAGCGCAACTGCATTGAGAGCAAGGCATGTTTACAGATCAGATACGTCCCGGATCCGTCGTCTACGCGACGGCTGGCAAGGAACAGGGCGGCTTCTACATGGTGACTGAGGTCGGCGCGGGATTCGTTCTCATCGCTGACGGAAAGCACCGGCCGCTGGAACGTCCGAAACGCAAGAATCTGCGCCACATCCGCCTCACACAGACCGTGTGGGAGCCGGAGGGCATGAGCAACAAGGCTCTGCGGGCACGGCTGCGTGAATATTCCGCACCCGGCACCGCTGTAACAGGAGGAAACAGATTTGTCTAAGGAAGATTTGATTGAAGTAGAAGGCGTTGTCATTGAGGCACTGCCGAACGCGAATTTCCGCGTAGAGCTGCCGAACAAGCACGTCATTCTCGCTCATGTGTCGGGCAAGCTGCGTATGAACTACATCCGCATCGTTCCCGGCGATAAGGTGAAGATCGAAATGTCACCATACGACCTGACAAAGGGCCGTATCACCTGGAGAGCCAAGTAAGGCGATCCGACAAGGAGGTATTTTCCATGAAAGTAAGACCTTCGGTTAAACCGATTTGCGAAAAGTGCAAGGTCATCAAGCGCAAGGGAAAAGTCATGGTCATCTGTGAGAATCCCAAGCACAAGCAGCGTCAGGGCTGATCCCCCTGAGCACATTGGAGGTGTAATTCATCAATGGCAAGAATTTCGGGTATTGACCTTCCCAAGGACAAGAGAGTTGAGATCGGCCTGACCTATATCTTCGGCATCGGCCGTCCGACCGCAACCAAGATCCTCGAAGCAACCGGCATCAATCCGGACACCAGAGTCCGCGATCTGACCGAGCAGGACGTAGCCAAGCTGCGTGACTACATCGACGCCAACCTCACCGTAGAGGGCGATCTGCGCCGTAATGTAGCACTCAACATCAAGCGCCTGGTCGAGATCGGCTGCTACAGAGGTGTTCGTCACAGAAAGGGCCTGCCGGTAAGAGGCCAGCGCACCAAGACGAATGCAAGAACCCGCAAGGGTCCGGCAAAGACCATTGCGAATAAGAAGAAGTAAGGAGGGCGATTTCTTTTGGCACAGCAGAAGGGCAAGAAGGTAACGACTGTACGCCGCCGCAGAGAGCGCAAGAACGTCGAGAGCGGTGCAGTACACATTCAGTCTACCTTTAATAACACGATCGTGACGATCTCTGATAAGCAGGGCAACGTAATCTCCTGGGCATCCGCCGGTGAGATGGGCTTCCGTGGTTCCAGAAAATCCACACCGTTCGCAGCACAGACCGCAGCCGAGACTGCCGCAAAGGCAGCTATGGAGCACGGCCTGAAGACTGTTGATGTGTATGTCAAGGGTCCGGGCAGCGGCCGTGAGGCTGCCATCCGTGCGCTCCAGACCGTAGGTCTTGAGGTCAGCATGATCAAGGATGTCACCCCGATCCCGCACAATGGTTGCCGTCCGCCTAAGAGACGCCGCGTCTGATTTGGAGGTACATGAATTATGGCAGTTAATAAGGATCCGATTCTGAAGAGATGCCGTTATCTGGGCATTTCCCCGATGGTTATGGGCATCAACAAGTCCTCTAACCGCAACCCGAACGCCAACAGCCGCCGCAAGGTTTCCGAGTACGGCACCCAGCTGAAGGAAAAGCAGAAGCTCAAGTTCATCTACGGCGTACAGGAGACCCCGTTCCGCCACTACTTCGAGCTCGCTGAAAAGATGGAGGGCAAGGCCGGTGACAACCTGATCACCATTCTCGAGTCCCGTCTGGACAACGTAGCCTTCCGCATGGGCATGGCTCTGACCCGCCGCGAGGCAAGACAGCTCGTTTCTCACGGCCACTTCACCGTAAACGGCCAGCGCGTGGACATCCCGTCCTACCGTGTAGCAGTCGGCGATGTGATCGCAGTTTGCGAGAAGAGCCGTCAGACCGAGAAGTTCAAGGCTCTGCCTGAGCAGACTGCCGGCAGAACTGTTCCGCTGTGGCTGGATGCCAACAAGGAGGCTTTCTCTGCAACCGTAAACCGCCTGCCGAATCCGGCTGACATTGATTACGAGGCAGAGACACACCTGATCGTCGAGCTGTACTCCAAGTAATCCGTAATTGCTTGGCGTTTGATATTCGATTTACGAACGAACACACGAATCCCAAACACAAACCACAAGTGAATTACGAAATAGGAGGGTTTATATGCTTGACATTATCCAGAAGCCGGAAATCAAATCCGAAGATCTGAGACCGGACGGAAAGTATGGCAAATTCATCCTTTCCCCGCTCGAGCGCGGCTATGGCACGACCCTTGGCAACAGCCTCAGACGTGTACTCCTGTCCTCCATTCCTGGTGTTGCAGTCAATTTCGTGAAGATTGACGGCATTCACCATGAGCTGTCCACCATTCCCGGTGTCAAGGAGGATGTCACGGAGATCATTCTGAGCCTGAAGGGGCTGACCGCGAAGCTCTACGGTGACGGGCCGAAGACCCTGCTGATCAATGCGGAGGGTGAATGCGAGGTAACTGCCGGTGACATCGAGGCCGATTCTGAGGTCACGATCCTGAATCCCGGTATGCACATTGCAACCCTTGGCAAGGACGCGAAGCTCCAGATGGAGATCACGATTGACCGCGGCAGAGGCTATGTATCGGCGGAGCGCAACAAGGCGCAGGCCACCGAGGTTCCGATTGATGTCATCGCCGTAGACAGCATCTATACTCCTGTTTTAAAGGTGAACTATACTGTAGAGAATACTCGTCTCGGACAGGTCACCGACTACGACAAGCTGACCATGGAGGTATGGACCGACGGTACCATTTCCGCCAAGGAAGCGCTGTCGCAGGCAGCCAATCTCCTCAACGAGCATCTGAAGCTGTTCGTCGATCTCTCTGACGAAGCCTACATTCCCGAGGTCCTCGTAGAAAAGGATGACAAGGGCAAGGAGAAACTCCTTGAGATGACCATTGAGGAACTTGACTTGTCGGTACGTTCCTTCAACTGCTTGAAGCGTGCCGGTATCAATACCGTGGATGACCTCATCAACAAGTCCGAGGAGGAAATGATGAAGGTGCGCAACCTTGGTAAGAAGTCCTTTGACGAGGTCAGAGAGAAGCTGCAGTCCATGGGCTTCGATCTCTCCTCCGAGGAAGACTGACCGCCGCGCACCTGATCCGGAGTACGACCCGACAGTGTGCATAGGCACAATGTCTGTAAGAACCGGTGCAAATCGGTTAGAATTGGTTAGAAAAGGAGTGAATACACAATGCCGGGTACCAGAAAATTGGGCAGAACAACTGCACAGAGAACGGCAATGCTGAGAGCGATGGTTACCTATCTGCTGGAGAACGGTCAGATCGAGACCACTGTCACCAGAGCCAAGGAGGTTCGCAGCGTTGCAGAGAAGATGATCACGCTGGGCAAGAGCACTGATCTGCACAGCAAGCGTCAGGTTTTCAGCTATATCACCAAGGAAGATGTAGCCAAGAAGCTGTTCGACGAGATCGCACCGAAGTACGCTGACCGCAACGGCGGTTACACCCAGATCGTCAAGATCGGGCCGCGCCGCGGTGATGCTGCTGAAATGGCAATCATCAAGCTGGTAGACTAAACTACCCGATTCCCCCTGTGAAAACAGGGGGAATTTTTTTGTCATGATGCGAAAAAAGTCTGTCAAGCCTCTTGACTTTCCACCCGGAATGTGCTATACTAATGAAGGTGTCAAGAAATGAGCTTGACAGAGGGGAGGCATGCCGCATGGCAAAGAAGCTCGATTCGGATCTGTCAGAACTGATCCGGCTCTTTGATTGCTACGGTGCGCTCCTGACAGACCGGCAGCGCGATGTGCTCGCGCTCTATTACCAGGAGGATCTGTCCCTCTCCGAGATCGCCGCAGAGCTGGGCATCACCCGGCAGGCGGTCAGCGATTCGCTGCGGCATTCCGAACAGCAGCTCACCGAGATCGAGGAAAAGCTCGGCCTCGCCCATATGCTGCGCCAGATCCGCACGATCTGTGCAGACGAGAGCGCCGACCCGGAGCTCCGGCTGCGCGTCATCCAGAAAATTGTCAACAGATAATCTACTGCTATTTCTGAAAACGGGGTGAAACTATGGCTTTTGAAGGACTTTCCGAAAAGCTCAGCAATGTATTCAGCAAGCTCAAATCCCACGGCAGGCTGACCGAGGCCGATGTCAAGGCCGCCATGCGTGAGGTGCGTCTGGCACTTCTCGAAGCGGACGTCAGCTATAAGGTCGTCAAGGATTTTGTCGCGAAGGTCACAGAAAAGGCAGTCGGTGAAGAGGTGCTCTCCTCCCTGACCCCCGCACAGCAGGTCATCAAGATCGTCAACGATGAGCTCGTTGCCCTCATGGGCAATGACAATGCCCGCCTCAATCTCTCCTCGAAGTCCCCGACCGTCATCATGATGTGCGGCCTCCAGGGCTCCGGTAAGACCACCCATTCCGCCAAGCTCGCCAAGATGCTCAAGGCCGAGGGACACCGTCCCATGCTTGCCGCGTGCGATATTTACCGTCCGGCTGCCATCCAGCAGCTCCAGGTCGTCGGTGAGAAGGCCGGTGTGCATGTCTTTGAGATGGGGCAGACCGATCCCGTCATCATCTCCATGCAGGCTGTCCGCTATGCCAAGGATTACGGCTATGACATTGTGATCCTCGATACCGCAGGCCGCCTCCACATTGATACGGAGCTGATGGAGGAGCTGCAAAATATCAAGACGAATACCGAGCCCGATGAGATCATGCTCGTCGTCGATGCCATGACCGGTCAGGATGCCGTCAATGTGGCAAAGGCGTTTGACGATGCCCTCGGCATTGACAGCGTGCTCATGTCCAAGCTCGATTCCGATACCCGCGGCGGTGCGGCACTGTCCGTCCTGGCCGTGACCGGCAAGCCGATCAAGTACGTCGGCATGGGTGAAAAGCTCGATGATTTCGAGAAATTCCATCCGTCCCGCATGGCGTCGCGCATCCTCGGCATGGGTGATGTGCTCTCTCTGATCGAACGCGCCGAATCCGTGATCGACCACAATGAAGCCGAAAAGCTCACCCGGAAGATCACCGAGGAGGGTACCTTCGACATGACGGATCTTCTCGACCAGATGAAGCAGATCCGCAAGCTCGGTTCCCTCAAATCCATCGTTTCCATGCTCCCCGGCGGCGACAAGATCCCGGAGGATCAGCTCGACGACAAGCAGTTCGGGCGCCTTGAAGCCATGATCCTGTCCATGACCCCGGCAGAGCGTGCCAAGCCTTCGATCATTGATCCCAAGCGCAAGCGCCGCATTGCGGCAGGCTCGGGCACCAAAGTCGAGGATGTCAACCGCCTCCTGAAGCAGTTCGAGCAGATGCAGAAGATGATGAAGCAGTTCGGCGGCAAGGGCAAGGGTAAGGGCAGACGCAGCAAGGCCATGATGAAGCAGGCCAAGCGTGCCATTGCCGGGATGAATTTCGACCAGATCCCCGGCATGAGCGGCAAGAAATAAGCTATCGCTATCACGGCGTTCCCCGCCTGATATAGATATTCCAGCATAAAGGAGATGAATTCAAATGGCAGTAAAGATCAGAATGAGAAGAATGGGTGCCAAGAAGGCTCCGTTCTATCGTATCGTTGTTGCAGATTCCCGCTATCCGAGAGATGGCCGCTGCATCGAGGAGATCGGTTACTACGATCCGACCAAGGAGCCGTCCGTTGTCAAGGTTGACGCAGACAAGGCCAAGGAGTGGATCGGCAAGGGCGCACAGCCGACCGATACCGTTAAGGTTCTCCTGAAGAAGGAAGGCGTTCTTTGATCGCCAGCCGCAAGCCGGAGCAGAGCCCTGCCGGCTCTGACTCCTGCAAAATGCGGAACACTGTTCAGAACAGCTCAGAACAGCGCGAGTAATCGCGCTTTTTTGATATGCATTTAATGAATACCCGCCACGAAAACCAGAAAAGAGGTATGAATCATGAAAGAATTACTGTATGCCATCACCGCAGGCCTGGTCGATGACCCGTCTGCCATTGAGATCACCCAGGACGAGCCGAATGAGGAGGGCGTGACCGTATTCCATCTGCATGTGGCAGAGGACGACATGGGTCGTGTCATCGGCAAGCAGGGCAGAATTGCCAAGGCGATCCGCACCATCATGCGTTCCGGTGCTGCCAGAAACGGCATGGATTCCATCGCGGTTGAGATCGGCTGATGGGCAAGCGCTATCTGGAGATCGGCAAGATCACCAATGTCCACGGCCTGCACGGCGAGGTCAAGGTCTATCCGTGGTGTGACGATCCGGCATTCCTCTGCGAATTTGACACCCTGTACACCGATGCGAAGGGACTGCATCCCGTGAAGCTCCTGCGTGCCAGGGTGCAGCAGAGCGTGGTCATTGTCCAGCTTGAAGGCGTGGACACCCGCGAGGCTGCCGAGGCGATGCGCGGCACGGTGCTGTATATGGATCGCGACGAGGTCGAGCTGGAGGACGGGATCTATTTCATCCAGGATCTGATCGGGCTGACTGTCCTTGATGCCGATTCCGGCAAGGAATGGGGAAAAATCACGGATGTGATGCAGACCGGTGCCAATGATGTATATGCCATGCGCACCCCGGAGGGCAGGGAGCTGCTGTTCCCGGCGATCCCGGAGGTCGTGCTGGAAACGGATCCGGAGGGCGGCACCATGACGATCCGGCCGCTGAAGGGGCTGTTTGACGATGCGGATTGAGATTGCGACGCTCTTCCCGGAAATGTGCGAGGCCGTGCTGTCCGAGAGCATTATCGGGCGTGCGCGGAAGGCGGGCGCCATTGAGGTGCATTGCCGGAATATCCGGGACTACACCCTCGACAAGCACCGCCGGGTGGATGACAAGCCTTTCGGCGGCGGCATGGGCATGGTCATGCAGGCAGAGCCGATCTGGCGCTGCTGGCAGGCAGCCTGTGCGGATCTGGGCGAGACACCGTATACCATTTACCTCTCTCCGCAGGGGCATGTGCTGACGCAGCAAATGGCGGTGGATCTGGTGCAGAAGGACACGCTCTTTCTGCTGTGCGGCCATTATGAGGGCGTGGATCAGCGGATCATTGACCGGATCGTGGACGAGGAAATTTCCATCGGGGACTATGTCCTGACAGGCGGCGAGCTGCCGGCGCTGGTGCTGACGGACTGCATTGCGAGAATGTGCGGCGGCGTACTGCCCGCAGCGATCGCCTTTGAAGAGGAGAGCCATTTTGCGGGACTGCTGGAATATCCCCAGTACACCCGCCCGGAGATCTGGGAGGGCGAGGGCGTTCCGGAGGTGCTCATGTCGGGGCATCACCGCAATATTGCCGCATGGCGCAAGGAGACTGCCCTGCGTGTCACCCGGGAAAAGCGCCCGGACATGTACGAGGCTTACCTTGATGCCGGAAATCAGGAAGACTGAACGGCTTCACAAAAACCAACCCTGCTGTCCTTGCGGGCAGCAGGGTTTTTCTCAGTTCAGCCCGAAGCTGATGGACAGCGCGTTGTCCACGCGGGACATGGAGGCTTCGTCAAGGGAGCCCATTTTGTCCTTGAGACGGCGCTTGTCAATGGTTCGCACCTGTTCGAGCAGCACGATGCTGTCGCGCTGCAGCCCGCAGGTGGTGGCGTCAAGAGAAATGTGGGTCGGCAGCTTCGCCTTGTCAAGACGGCTGGTGATGGCGGCTGCGATGACCGTGGGACTGTGCCGGTTGCCTACGTCATTCTGGACGATAAGTACCGGCCGCACCCCGCCCTGCTCCGAACCCACGACCGGACTCAGGTCGGCATAGTAGATCTCTCCGCGCTTTACGGACATGGTATCAACTCCTTCCGAATGATTCCTGTGCTTTCATTCTGCCCCGTCGGATGCGGGTTTATACAGCCCTGGGGAGATTCCCCATGCAGTATATGATGTGCAGAAACGGCAGGTTCATTTTTGTGCCTTTATGAACTAAATGTAAACTTGTTTCACTGATTTTTTGGTCATAAAAGATTTACAACATTTCTCTGTGAAAATTCCCCCATTTCCATTGACAGCCCGGGAAAATAATTGTATAATAAAATCACTACAAAAGAACGTTTTCATAAAGAGGGGCTCCCACCCGCCATGCGCTAAGGCGGCAGGGAGCTGAAAACGCAGGCACACATCCGCAGAAGGGCAGGCTTTTGAGAGGGTTTGCCCCCGCAATTCAGAGGATCCGGAAATCCGGGTAAGCAAGACAGTATGATCCGTTATGAGCACAAGCATACGGCATACAGCAGTTTCATTCAGAGAGGGGAAATCAACATGAAACACAATCACAAGCCGATCATGGGCAGAATTGCTTCGGCTGTGTCCGCTGCTGCACTGGCGGTCACGGCAATGGGCGCACTTCCCATGCATCTCACCGCAAACGCCGCAGGGCTGACCGGACAGGATGCCAAGGGCATTACGTCCAGGATGGTCATTGGCTGGAACCTGGGCAACACGCTTGACTGCTCGGGCGTCAAGAATGCGACCACACCCGCCAAGTATGCCACCGCATGGGGCAACCCCGTTCCGACCAAGGCGCTGTTTGAATGCGTCAAGGCCGGCGGCTTCAACACCGTGCGCATTCCGACGACCTGGTACCAGCATATCACCTGGGACGAGAGCTCCCAGATGTACCTGGTCAATGACGAATGGATGGATTTCGTCAAGACCACGGTCGATTATGCCTATGACCTCGACATGTTCGTTATTCTGAACATTCACCACGAGGACTTCATCAATGTCAAGCAGTTCACCGACGACACCTACAAGGATGCCTCCAAGAAGGTGAATGACATCTGGACACAGGTTGCAGAGGAATTCAAGGATTATGACCAGCACCTCATCTTCGAGGGCATGAATGAGCCGCGCCAGACCGGCAACCCGAACGTTCAGGAATGGGGCAACGGCTCCGGCGACAACGGCTATTCCTGGCAGTATGTCAATAACCTCAACAAGGTATTCATTGATGCTGTCCGCGGCAACGGCTCTGCTGCCAATAACGAGCGCCTGCTGATGCTGCCGGGCTATGTGGCATCCTCGGATCCGACTGCCATCCGCAACATCGACATTCCGAACGGCGCAGGCAATGTGGCACTTTCCGTACACGCCTATGCACCGTATTACTTCACCATGGCCACCGATGACAAGGCCAACCACCAGTTCCCCGGTTCCTCCGGATGGGGCGAGGATTACGAATACGCACTGACCAACCTGTTCAATTCTCTCGATCAGGTGCAGAATGAGAAGGGCGCACCCATCATCATCGGTGAGTTCTCCGCATCCGATTTCGGCAATACCGAGGATCGCTGCCGCTGGGCAACGAGCTACCTGAGCAAGGCCAAGAGCGCCGGCATTCCCTGCGTGCTGTGGGACAACAACGTCGTTGACGTTGCCAACGGCGAGGCACACGGCTATGTAGCGCGTACCACCAATACCTGGTATGACTGCTCCAAGCCGGTAGTTGCAGCCATGATGGATGTCTACGGCGTGCAGTACACGCTGCCGGATTACCGGGAGCTGACCTTCTCCTGGGATCAGGTGCCGGTCGGTGACAACTGGGTAGAGCTCTTCAAGTCCGAGGAGGGCAAGGAAGTCGCTGCATGGAAGAACTTCACCGTTCCGGGCTGGAAGCAGTATGCAAACGGCGATTATGATTTCATTCTGGTCGGCCAGTCCGACAGCGACATGGCACTTGTGCTGCAGTATGAAGCCAAGGAATCCTGGGATTATGTCTACGGCGAGGAGGAAGGCTCTCCGTTCGTGGTACGCATCACGACAAGCGATATGAGCCGCGCACTCAACGGCAAGCCGTTTGGCCTGGATGACATTGACAATCTGTTCATTTCCGCAACTGCGAAGGATATGACCGCCTATGCACTGTATGCCGTTCCGAACAAGGAGATCGTACCGGCTGCCGTCAAGGGCGATGTGAACGGCGACATGCAGGTCACTGTCCTGGATGTGGTCGCACTCCAGAAGTATCTGGTCAATATGGGCACCATGTCCAATGCGGACAATGCTGACGTCAACGGAGATGGCGCGGTAGACATCTTCGATCTGGCACTGGTCAAGCACGCTGCCCTCAAGTGATCCGGAGCGATCACAAAAATTGCCGCTGTCCCGGCAAATGATATAGTGAACATCAAACCCGCCCCCGATGCCGCACGTCGGGGGCGGAGTTATTATGCAGCCTTGGAGCGCGGATGATTTCAGGCCTGCAAATCCCTTGACAGCACGGCATTTTCTGTGCTATAATGTTACTATATGATCTGCGAATGACCAGAAATTTACTGAAAAGGACTGTTATTATGGATTATACTGCACTTGCAGCACTGCTGTTTCCGGATGTGACCGATACCCCCGCCGATGTGGAGGCGCGGTATCCCGCACGCGACCTGCCCGAGGGCGCGGTCGTCACAAGAATCGGCCCGTCCCCGACAGGCTTCGTGCATCTGGGCAATCTCTACAATGCCGTGATCGGTGAGCGTCTGGCACACCAGTCCGGCGGCATCATCTTCCTGCGCATCGAGGACACCGACGACAAGCGCCGCGTGGAGGGCGCCGTGGAAACGCTCATCAATGCCATGAGCTATTTCGGCGTGCGCTTCGATGAAGGTGCCACCGCCGACGGCGACAACGGCGCCTACGGGCCCTACCGCCAGAGCGAGCGCAAGGCGATCTATCACGTTTTTGCCAAGCAGCTTGTGGAAATGGGCAAGGCGTATCCGTGCTTCCTGACCGCCGAGGAGATCGACGCGATCCGCGAGCAGCAGACCGCCAACAAGGAAAACCCCGGCATTTACGGCAAGTATGCCGAAAAGAGCCGCAGCCTGACCATTGACCAGATCCGCTCCAATATGGAAGCCGGCCTGCCGTGGGTGCTGCGTTACAGAGGCGATTCGACCGGGCAGTACATCTGCGTGGACGATGCCATCCGCGGCAAGCTCGAAATGCCGGAGAATGACATGGATTTCGTCCTGCTCAAGAGCGACGGCATTCCGACGTACCATTTCGCCCATGCCGTGGACGATCACCTGATGCGCACGACGCATGTCATCCGCGGTGAGGAATGGATCTCCTCGCTCCCGATGCATGTCGAGCTCTTCCGGATCTTCGGCTGGCAGCAGCCTGTCTACTGCCATACCGCAACGCTCATGAAGCTCGATGAGGGCAACAAGCGCAAGCTCTCCAAGCGCAAGGATCCCGAGCTTGCCCTGGCGTATTACCAGCAGGAGGGCATCTGCCGGGAGGCGGTCTGGGAATTCCTGCTCACCATCCTCAATTCCAACTATGAGGAGTGGAGACTGGCCAATCCCGAGGCACCGTATACCGAATTCCCCTATGCCCTTGACAAGATGTCGCATTCCGGCGCACTGGTGGATCTCGACAAGATGCGCGACATTGCAAAGAATGTCATTTCCCGCATGACCGCACAGCAGGTCTATGACGGCTGGCGTGCATGGTGCGGGGAGTATGATCCGGAATTCGCCGCACTCATTGACAAGTATCCGGAGCGCACGCTGGCTGCCCTGAATGTCGGCCGCGGCGGCGCCAAGCCCAGACGCGACCTGGAGACCTGGAAGCAGGCATGCGATTTCATGCGCTTCTGGTATGACGAGACCTTCACGGTCACGGATGAAATGGGCGTGGATGACGAGACCCGCAAGGCATTTTTCCGGAAATATCTGGCATCCTACGATCACGGCGGCACCTCCGACGACTGGTTCGCCGGTGTCAAGGCGATCACGGAGGAGCTGGGATTCGCTGTCAAGCCCAAGGATTACAAGAAGAATCCGGAGCAGTACAAGGGCAGCATCGTCCACACGACGAATATGCTGCGCATCGCCCTGACCGGCCGCGCCAATGCGCCGGACATCTGGGAGATCAGCCATGTCCTCGGTGAGGAGATCACCCGCGAGCGGCTTTCCCGCTGGATCTAAGCATGCATCCTACCCTCTCTCCTGTGCAAGGAGAGAGGGGTATTTTGCTGCCGCAGGCAATATAGTTTCCGACAGAAAAGGAGAGGATCGGGTTGACCTGGAAGTATCTGAAAAAATACCTGCATTTTGCCGTGCTTGCCTCGCTCTTCATGGTGCTCGAGGTCGCGGTGGATCTCTGGCAGCCCCGGCTGATGGCGAAGATCGTGGACGAGGGCATTCTGGGCGTTTCCAACGGCGGTGTTTCGGATCTGGGCATCGTGACGGGCACCGGCATCCGGATGGTGCTGATCGTCATGGCGGGCGGCCTGTGCGGCATTCTCAGCGGCGTTTTCACGAATATCTGCGCCCAGAATTTCGGCAATGACATCCGCAAGGATGTTTTCCGCCGCATCATGCATTTTTCCTTTGCACAGACGGATGATTTTTCCGTCGGCTCGCTGATTAC
>CACZPI010000143.1 GCA_902783005.1 uncultured Ruminococcus sp.
AGGCGATTCTCCAGAATGTCCGTGTAACGGCGCAGAGAAGCCAGATTCTTGCGGTACTGCCGCTCCGTCATACCAAGGCGCATCGCCAGCAGGCGGCCCTGCTCCCGCGTGTCACGGCAGGAAGCATTCACAGACGGCAGCCACTTTGCCAGAAGCGACGCCGGACGCTGCTGCGCCATGGCCGCATTGTCGGCATCGAGCTGACGGCGGATCTCGGCGACCGCTTCGCGCTCACAGGGCGTACCCAGGAGTGCGCAGAGATCGTCAAAGCGGCCGTATTCCGCAAAATTGCCGATATTCCGGCACACAGCATCCGGCTCCAGCTCTGCGAGCATGCGCACGGCCGTGCGGAAGAAACGGCGTTCGCCCAGGCCGCCCCGGATGTCACGGGCAAAGAACAGGATCTTCATGGCCGCAGCCGGATCCTCCGCAAAGGCGCGGATCACAGCCGTTTCGATGTCATTCTCGGAGCGGCTGCGCATGGCGCCGGCCTGGAAGAACAGATCCAGGCAATAGCTGTACGATGTCTCGTGTGTGAGGGCACCGTTCCGGGTATATTTGAGATTCGATTGCGCTTTCAGTTCGTTAAGCATGGTGCATCCTCCTTCTGAAATGGTTGTGATATTTGTTTTGCGGGAAATCCCGCCAAGACAGCACCCGGGAGCCGCAGACAGCGCCCGGAAAGTATTCTTTTGGATTCAGAATCATTGGTATGCTGCTGTTGCTGTCTTAATGATAATAGGCTGTGTTACGGTGTCTGCACCGTGTCGGAGATCCGGCTGCACACACAGCCTGCCGCTGCGCATCCTCTCCTTACAGCCGGATCGTATGCGCGGCGGACGGTGCTCTGTACAGAGCCAAGGCACTGTCTTCGTGTTTAAGGAATAACAGAAATATAAATTGCTGTCTGTGCCTTTTTCGGGGATCGGTCACAGGGAGACGCCCTTGCAGAAACGGGGCATCGCTGCTGCCCTGCAGCCGGATCCGTTTTTTCCGCCCCCTGCCTTCGCCGGGCTGCGGACGTGAGGTTCTGCGTTTCTCATGTTTCCGACCTCCTTTGTGTTGGGTACTCTGTGTTACCCGGTAGCTATATCATACCACAACCGGAAGGATTTGTCATGTAAAAAAAGCTGCGAACTTCTGATCTGCAATCTGTCAGTGCCACTTGACACCGCCCGCGCCTGCATGGTATAATAGAAGCAGATCAAATGCGACATACGACGGAGGGATCGGAAATGGTTTACGTTACCGGGGATATGCACGGAGAAATTCAGCGCTTTCGCTCGAAAGCCATGCGCTGCGTCAAAAAGGGGGATACCCTCATTATATGCGGCGATTTCGGCTTTCTCTGGGACGGCGGCCGCAAGGAGCAGGCTGCCCTGAAAAAAATTTCCTCACTCCCCTACCGTGTCTGCTTTCTTGACGGATGCCATGAGAATTTCGACCTTCTCGAAGAATACCCTGTCACGGAATGGAACGGCGGCACCGTCCACAAGCTCTCTGAAAATCTGTTTCATCTGATGCGCGGGCAGATCTACACCATTGAAAAGAATACCTATTTCACCTTCGGCGGCGGGCACAGCCAGGATTTTGAATACCATGTCGAGGAAAAGCATTGGTGGCGGCAGGAACGCCCGACGCAGCAGGAGATCCAGAATGCCATCCGCAATCTCAGTGACCACGGCAACCAGGTGGATTACATCCTGACCCACGAGCCCCCGGCATCCCTCAAGGATTGTCTGGGTGTGGATGTGGGAGAACGTCTGGAGGTGCACACCTTCTTTGAGGATATGATCAAGGCTTGCATTTACCGCAAATGGTTCTTCGGAAAATGCCATCTGAACAAATACGTTCCTGTCAAATTCTACGCGCTCTTTGATGCGGTGCTCCCCATCACGATCAAGAATACCGATCTCCGGAAATACGGCGTATGACAAAATCCCCTGTATCACATGGATACAGGGGATCTCTTCATGCCTTGTGTGTCTTGCTGCGGATCCATCGTCCGAGCCTTGCGGGCTGCGGGAGAATGAATTCGATCACGGCGCAGTATTTGTCTACCAGGGTAATGATGTAGGTCTCCGCATATTTCGGCCGTCTGTGCGTGACCGGCCACATATGCTTCTCGATCATGTCGCGTTCCCGGTCGTTCATTTCCACGATCCGTTCGGCATTTTCCAGCGCCTTCATCGGATGGTAGCTGCTGTGGCCGAGGGTATGCGTGCCCTTATGGTAACGCTTGGTGTCGTAATGGTACAGGTCATGCAGCAGTCCCGCACGCGCCGCCGATACCGCATCAAGCCGCAGCAGCCGGCAGATCCGGTAATTGTAATACGATACATTCAGACAGTGCTGCCAGCGGGTGGTCATGATATGATGCTGGAAATCCGCCAGCGCCCGCACCTCATCCAGCTCAAGCAGATCGGCAATCACCACATAGTACTCCGTATTCTGCACATTCTTCCGGCTGCCGGTGACATGCAGCCATTTTCCCTCGGAAATCAGCCGGCTGATCTCCGCCTTTTTCTCTCGGTTCATGGAATCCCTCCCTATGCAGGATGCCGCAAATCGCATCCTCCCTTTTATTATAGGATGCTCCCGCGAAAAAGTCAAGGGAAAAGTCATCCGTTCATGGAAAAATCAGGAATTTTCCGGATGCTTGAGCAAACGTGCCTGTGCGGCAACGCGCTTTGCCGCCTGCGCCCGGAATGCGGGAGGGCCGAGAATTTCCAGCACCGGCCCATACCCCAGCAGCCGGATGAGCAGCTCCGTTTCGTCCATCTTGTCATACCAGAGCCGCACCGTGCATTCCCCTGTTTCCAGGTCACGTTCTGCCTTCTTTTCGTAAAACGCAAATTCCATCAGGAAGCGCTCCACGCCGTTGCGCTCCGGTGTGATGCGGACAGTCACAGGCTCCCTGCATCTGCGCTCTTCAAAATAAAACGCCATGGACAGCTCCCCCTGCCAGATCCGCCCGGTCGGATGGATCTGCCGGATCCTTGCCGCATTGAGCACACCGCTGCGCCGGATCCCCCCGCGGTCAAGCTGCCAGCCGTGAACACGGAATTTATCATCGCGCCCGGAATATTCCAGCTTCAGAGGCAGAAATTCCCAGCGCTGTGCAAGGCCAAAGCGGCCTGTGAACTGTATGTCCAGCACCTCATGCCGCTGCAGCGCCGCAAGCAGGATCCCAAACCGCGCCCGGTATTCTTTATCGGTATACGGATCGCCGTCTGCAAAGCGATCGGTATAGTCAAGATCCTCCGGACGCCAGAGCGGGTCGATCTCCGCAAGCTCCCTGTGCAGCGCCCGGATCTGCGCATCATCCAGAAACAGCCCCATTCGCGGATCGTCCAGCCTTGCACGCAGCCAGCGCTTTTCCAGCAATGTGACAGGCATTTCCGGCAAATGCTGTATCACAGGTTCATAGACGCCCTGCTCTGCCTCCCGCAGCAGCCCCCAGTCCGAGCCGTCCTTCTGCGGGAGCAGACGCGGCGGCACAAAGAGCACGGAATCCCGGAAGCCTTCCTCCTGTATGATCTCCTGCACCTCCAGCTTTGTGCTGCGGCGCCTTGCCAGCACGCGGGCGGCGATCCGGAAATAGGCGCCGTAAAGCTCATGAAACAATGTCATCCCCATACACCTCCTGCATCCGGCGAATGTCCTCATACCATCTCTGCCGGACAGCCTCCGTCCCGCCTGTCACGGATTCGATCCGGCCGGTGAAGGTCTTGATCCACTGCATTGCTTCATTCGGATCGAAGACGGCAAGCGTCAGGCGGTAGCGCTGCGCTCCGGCCTTTTCCAGCTTTCCGCAGCGCATTTCGCGCCGGATGCGGTCAATGACAAAGCCCTCCGTTTCCGGATCGATCCGGAATACCACGACCAGCGGCTCCGGACACACCTTGCCCGGAATGGGGAAGGACACCCCGAAGCATTGCGCCTTTTCCTTCAAATACCGCTCCCGGAGCGCATCATACTCCGCATAAGGCGCCTCCGGCTTCGCACTTTCCAGATAATCCAGGCGGAACCCGCTGAAACGGTCTGTTTCCGGACAATAGGCCAGCAGCCATCTTCTTCCGGTCTGTGCAGCCGACAGGATCTGCATGGGGATGACGATTGCCTCCCGTCCCTCCGCGCTTCGGGAGGAAAAAGTCCGGATGCGCAGGGAGCATTTGCGCTCCATGGCATCGAGCACCGGAAGCAGCACCTCATCCTCAAGCGTATGGACAATATAATTGTGCTTGCGGAAAAACAGGCAATTCCGGCGCCCGGCACCCCGCAGGAGCATATTGCCGACAATGCCGAATTCCTCCTGCTCCGAGAAAAACTGCACCGCCTCTTCAAGCCCCGGATACCTTGCCAGCAGCGCGGGGACAGTCTCCTGCATCAGCCGGAAGGTCACCAACCTCCCCCGCTGTCCGCGCAGCATAATGCCCTCGCGGACATATTCAAGGAGCTTTCCGCGGACAGTCTGCTCATCCAACGCAGCACCGTACTGTGCATTCAGCCCGTCCGTGATCTCCCGGAGCGTGCGGGCTTCGCCGTCTGCCAGCAGATCGAGCAGCAGAAAATGAAGCTGTATATCACGATCCGTGAAGCTCCGGGCATAATAAGCCTGGTAGAGCGGATTTTCAGCGCTATGGCCGCTGTCTACGGAAATGGAGGTCTGCTTGCCCCGCACGGAGCTGTCATAGCGCAGATAGTCGCCCAGCCAGCTTTCCACACGACGCTTTTCATCATCGTAGGTGCGGCTGCTGCGCCGTGTGAAGTCTCCCCGCACCTTGAACCCGTAGATCAGGAAATCCCGGACATAATCCCGGGTCTTCCCAAAGCTCTTGATCAGCTCGGAAAAGCTGCTCATTGCTGCACACTCCCTTCTGTCAGATAGTCTCATTATAGCAGAAGCAGGCGGAAAATGCAAGTACGCCCCGCATCCGGGGAATTTTCCTATGAAGTATCACAGAAATAAACCGGAAATTTTATGAAATTTTCTGATTTTTTGTAAAAATACTATGCAATCCCGCTTTTTTTTGGTATAATATAAGATGAATCTTTATAGAGAAAGAACGGAGGCCTGATCTCATGAAGAAATTTCTGTCCTTCTGCCTTGCGCTGATGATGGTCTGCTGTCTGTGTCTGAGCAGCTTGACTGCCGGGGCGGTATCGTTCACACCGGGATTTGATGTCCACAGTGCAGCGGGACTTGTCATAAACCTGGATACAGGTGAGGTGATCTACCAGAAGAATGCAGACACGCAGTATATGCCCGGTTCTCTGGTGCAGATCATGGCTGCGGTCATTGTACTGGAAAACTGCCAGAACCTGTCCACCAGCATTACGGCGGATCCTGCGCTGTACGAATCGCTGAAAACTACCGAATACCCGGAGGATGTCCGCTATGCAGACATTGTCGGCGGAGATATGCTGTCGGTCGAGGAGCTGCTGTATGCCATGATGCTCACCTCCTCGTGCGAAGCCGCTACCATGCTGGCCAACCAGTTCGGCAACGGCAGCATACAGGCATTCGTGGACATGATGAATGCCAAGGCCGATGCACTTGGCTGCACGCAGACGCACTTCACCAATGTGACCGGTCTGTATGACGTTTCCCAGAAGACCACCGCCAATGACATGGCACTTATCACGCAGTACGCACTCGATCAGGGCATTTTCCAGACCATCGCCACAGCGGCGACCTTCAAGCCTTCCACCCCGAATATGGACCGGCATGATGATGACTGGATGTGGACGCATTCCAACCTGATGATGGATCAGACCAGCAGCTATTATATGGAAGGTGCCCGCGGCATCAAGACCGCCAACCTCTCCATGCAGGGACGCAACATCATCACCATGGCCTCGCGTGACGGCAACAACTTCCTGGTGATCCTGCTTGCAGCGCCCTTCAACAACGAGGATGACCGCCTGGAATACTATCACATGGACGATGCGAAGGCATTGTTTGACTGGGTATTTGCGCATTTCTCCTACCGCACGATCCTGAGCGACAATACCGAGCTCGGTCAGGTCAGCGTCCGCAACGGTAACGGTGTGGATTATGTGCTTGTCCGCCCGGATCGTTCCTTCGGTACACTCTGGTACGACAGTGCTGACATCAATTCTGTGGTGCAGGAGGTAGAGCTGCGGGACAATGTGTCCGCGCCCGTGAAGAAGGGACAGCAGCTTGGCACCGTGACACTCAAATTCTCCGGCGAGGACATCACGACCATTGATCTGGTTGCCACAAGCTCCGTGGAGCTGTCGAAATTCAAGTATTATATGGCGCTGATCCGGCATTTCCCCAAGACAAGCTGGGTCACCTACGCTGTGATCCTGAGCATTCTGCTTGGTCTGATCTATATTGCGCTGTGCATCTATGCGCACATCCGCTTCCTGCAGCGGCGCAAGGGGATTCAGCCGGTGCATCTGCAGCCAAATTCCGCTGCCGTCCGCAAGGAAGCACGCGAGGCAGAACGCAAAGCCAGACAGAAGCGCAATTCCCAGAACAACAAAAAATAAAAAAGCCGTGCCGCTGCACCGGATCTCCGATGCAGCGGCAAATTTTATCCTTACAAACAAAGTTCCCACAAAAGAGCCCCCTGCCACGAGCAGGAGGCTTTTTTTCATTCGTTTGTCATGAGCGCACTCATATCGTACATGCCCGGCTTCTGTGCAGCAAGGAATACTGCTGCATTCACCGCGCCCACTGCAAAGACCTCCTTCGAGGCTGCACTGTGGGACAAGGTGATGACCTCGTCATGGCCGGCAAAGATGATGTCATGCTCACCGACGATCGTACCGCCGCGGATGGCATGCAGGCCGATCTCGGTCTTCTCACGCTTCTGCCGCTTGGAATGACGGTCATACACATAATGATATGCATTGTCCAGGCTGTCGTTGATCGCATCGGCAAGCATCAGTGCCGTGCCGGACGGTGCGTCGATCTTCTGATTGTGGTGCTTTTCCACAATTTCAATGTCAAACTGTCCGCCGAGAATGGATGTTGCCTTCTTGGCAAGCTGCACCAGCAGATTGATGCCGAGCGACATATTGAACGAGAAGAATACCGGGATCTGTCCGGAAGCCTTGCGGATCTTCGCGATCTGCTCCTCGGAATAGCCTGTGGTTGCCAGAACAGCAGGAACGCCGCTCGTCAGGCAATAGTCCAGCAGATCATCCAGGAGTGCGGGGTTCGAGAAATCCACGATCACATCCGGCTTCTCCGGAACCTCGGAAAAGCTCTTGTAGATCGGAAATTCCCCATACTGTGCGGTATTCAGATCCACACCCGCCGAGATCACGCAATCCTCACGGCCGGATACAGCGGCAGCCACCGCATGCCCCATCTTGCCGGATGCGCCGGTAATCAGAATTTTGATCTGTCCCATGATTTGTTACCTCCGCAGCAGGATCATTCCACAACCGGAACCGGCATTCCTACGCGCTGCATCGAAGCGAGCAGACGAGCCACATTTTCAGCAGACATCTTGGTCAGTGGCATTCTGCATGCACCTGCCGGCATGCCGAGCTGGTTCATAGCCTCCTTGACCGGAATCGGGTTGACCTCGCAGAACAGGGAGTTGATCAGATCCAGATACTTGATCTGGAGCTCGCCGGCCTTCTGGAAGTTGTTGTCCAGACAAAGCTGGCAGATCTCATGGGTCTCCTTCGGCAGAATGTTGGACAGCACGGAAATAACACCCTTGCCGCCGAGGGACATGATCGGAACGATCATATCATCATTGCCGGAGTAAATGTCGATCAGGTCACCGCATGCAGCTGCTACCTGTGCAGTATAGCTGATGTTGCCGGATGCCTCCTTGACTGCGGCAATGTTCTTGTGATGTGCCAGCAGCTCCAGGGTCTCTACGGCAATGTTCATGCCGGTTCTGCCCGGGATGTTGTAGAGAATGATCGGGATGTTCACGCTGTTGGCAATGATCGTGAAGTGATCGATCAGACCCTTCTGGGTGGTCTTGTTGTAGTAAGGTGTCACGAGCAGCAGGCCGTCTGCGCCGAGATTCTGTGCCTCCACAGAAAGCTCGATGGCATAGCGGGTATCATTGCTGCCGGTGCCGGCAATGACCGGAATGCGGTGGTTGGTGTGCTCTACGGCAAAGCGGATGCACTCGCGGTGCTCCTCGTCACTCATGGTCGAGGACTCGCCGGTCGTGCCGCAGATCACAATGGCATCGGTGCCGTTCTCGATCTGGTAATCAATGTTCTTGCCCAGACCCTCGTAATCAATCGAGCCGTCGAGATTGAACGGTGTCGTAATGGCAACCGCAGCACCGGTGAAAATGGTGTTCTTCATAGCGTTTCCCTCCTTATTGGGAATGGCGCACCGCGCACGATGCGCCGGTCAGATTGTATTGCAATCAGTCGAAATAGCCCTTTGCTGCCAGCAGCTCAGCGAGCAGCACGCCGCCGCCTGCTGCACCTCTCAGGGTGTTGTGGGACAGGCATACGAACTTGTAATCATACTGGGAATCCTCGCGCAGACGGCCGACAGAAACAGCCATGCCCTTCTCCAGGTTGCGGTCGAGCTTTGCCTGCGGACGGTTATCCTCCTCGAAGTAGTGAATGAACTGCTTCGGTGCGGACGGAAGCTCAAGCTCCTGCGGAACGCCCTTGAAGTCCTTCCAGAGCTGAAGGATCTCTTCCTTGGTGGGCTTCTGCTCGAAGCTTACGAATACGGCTGCGGTATGGCCGTCAGATACCGGCACACGCAGGCACTGGGTGGTGATGTTCGGGGTAGCAGCCTTGACGATCTCGCCGTTCTCAATGGTGCCCCATACCTTCAGCGGCTCCTGCTCGGACTTCTCCTCCTCGCCGCCGATGAACGGGATCAGGTTATCAACCATCTCCGGCCAGGTCTCAAAGGTCTTGCCGGCACCGGAAATTGCCTGGTAGGTGCATGCAAGGACATTCTTCAGGCCGAACTTGCGCAGCGGATGCAGCGCCGGAACATAGCTCTGGATGGAGCAGTTGGACTTGACAGCAATGAAGCCTCTCTTGGTGCCCAGACGCTTGCGCTGTGCCTCGATGATCTCGATGTGATCGGGGTTCAGCTCCGGAACGACCATCGGTACATCCGGGGTGAAGCGGTTTGCGGAGTTATTGGAGATGACCGGGCACTCTGCCTTGGCATAGCGCTCCTCGAGAGCCTTGATCTCGTCCTTCTTCATATCAACAGCGCAGAATACAAAGTCTACGTCAGCCACGATGGAATCCATATCGGCATTCAGATCGCGCACGATCATGCCGCGGAGCTTCTCCGGCATCGGAACTGTCATAGCCCAGCGGCTGCCGACAGCCTCCTCATAGGTCTTGCCTGCACTTCTCGGAGATGCGGCCAGCACCTTGACATTGAACCACGGATGCTCAGCCAGCAGCGTTGCAAAACGCTGACCAACCATACCCGTTGCGCCCAGAATACCTACATTATACTGCTTCATAACACATTTCTCCTTACTCCCGGAACGCTCAGGATCAAAACTTTCCGGAAAAAATTTAGGGAATATTGAAAAAACCGGTTGAAAACCGGTTCATCATGCGTTATAATAGAATTATTGGCTTATGCTGCCGATAGCTCTCCATCACACATGATGACAGTGCGGTACTTATTCAGTACAGCACCAGAGCAGAGCTGCTCAGACTCTCCTCTTCGGCGGCCTTGCCTTTAACAGTCCTTCACCGGGCATGAGCACCCTCCGGACTGCGACTCATCGCAGCCGCACCTCTATCCTATCTATATGATAGCATTTCTCATGCCGTTTGTCAAGGGGTTACGCAAAAAAACTTCATTTCCGGCGGGTTGCTGCCGGATCCAGAAAGGAACCATACCATGAAAAAATCTGATTTTTATTACGACCTCCCCGAATCGCTCATTGCACAGCATCCCGTTGAGCCGCGAAATGCCTCCCGGATGCTCTGTGTGGACCGGAATACCGGCGGCCTGCAGCACAGGCATTTCTATGATCTTGCAGAATACCTGAACCCCGGGGATCTCCTCGTTCTCAACGATTCCCGCGTGCTGCCCGCAAGGCTTTACGGCGAGAAGGAAGGCACCGGCAGCTTTGTGGAATTCCTGCTGCTGTCCCAGCGCGGGGACAAGGTCTGGGAGATCATCTGCCGGCCGGGCAAGAAATGCAAGCCGGGCGCACGCTTTTCCTTCGGCGGCGGGCGTCTGAAGGCAGAGGTGCTCGAGGTGCTCGAGGACGGCAACCGCGTGGTACAGTTTGAATGCGAGGGCAATTTCTATACGGCGCTCGATGATGTAGGACAGATGCCGCTCCCGCCCTACATCACGGAAAAGCTCCAGGACAAGGAGCGCTATCAGACTGTCTATTCCCGGGAGCTCGGCTCTGCGGCGGCGCCGACAGCGGGGCTGCATTTCACCAAGGACATGCTCTCCGATCTGGAATCGCGCGGCATCCGTATTGCCTATGTGACGCTGCATGTCGGGCTTGGCACCTTCCGCCCGGTCAAGGAGGATGACATTCTCCAGCATCATATGCATACCGAGCATTTCGTGCTCCCGCAGGAGACCGCCGACCTCATCAACCGCACCAAGGCGGAGGGCGGGCGTGTGATCTCTGTCGGCACCACATCCTGCCGGACGCTTGAAAGCGCTGCACAGCGCTGCGGCGATACGCTGACCGCCTGCGAGGGCGATACGGATATTTTCATCTATCCGGGCTACCGGTTCCGTGTGGTCGACGGGCTCATCACCAATTTCCATCTGCCCGAGAGCACGCTCATCATGCTGGTATCGGCCTTCATGGGCTACTGGAATACCATGTATGCCTACCGGACGGCGGTACAGGAGCAGTACCGGTTCTTCTCATTCGGTGACTGCATGCTGATCCTGCCCGACATGAAGCAACTCTCATAAAGCAAGCATCCCTGCTTCGACGTGAAGCAGGGATGCTGTTTTTTCGTTATTCTTCGACAAGGTCGGGCGGCAGATCCGGCGTCACAAGAGGCGGATCCGTGTATACCGGCTGCGGTGCCTGTGTCGGCTGCGGATCCGGTTCTTCTGTCGGCATCGGCGGTGCCACTACCACGCTGGGATCATCTACCGTCTGGGTATAGGTAGTTTCATGATTCTCACCCGGGTCTATGGGGACGCCTGCATCGGTTGTCGGAAGCGTTGCGGCTTCCTTCGTCGTCGCCTTGGTCGTGGTCGTCGTCTTCTTCGTTGTCTCAAAAGGATCGCGTGTCGTTTCAACTGTCTTGAATTCGTTTACATCGCGGTGGAATCCGTTGATATTGGCCGACCATGTGGAGAGCGTATGCGGGAGCTCAACTTCCGTCTCGTCGATCTCGGGCGCCGTCTCCTCCCATTCCAGCTCTTCTGCCTCAGTCGCTGCCGGCTCTGTCGAAGGTGCCACAATCACGGTGCGTTCCTCCGGCGTGATCGGGAAGAACATCAGCACAAGCAGAACGGCCGCCGTTAAGGCCAGAACACATGCGCAGGCCACAACAGTAACCTTGGTGGATCTTTGCAGTCCATTCACCATATGGGATAGCTTCATTCAGATTATCTCCTCTTTTTCCCGTCCTCCGGTGTATCACCGGCGGCAGATTGTCTGTAGATACGGCGGTAGGCCGTGGGTGTCATGCCGACATGGCGCTTGAATTGTCTCATGAAATATACGTCTGTCTCAAATCCGCTCTGCTGCGATACCACAGCGATCGGATCCTCCGTCGTCTCAAGCAGGCGCTTCGAGCACGCGATGCGGCTCTGAATCACATCCTGCGTACAGGTCGTTCCGAATGCAGCCAGATAGATCTTATGGAAATACGGGCGGCTGATCCCCATTTCATCACAGATGTCCTGAATGAACCAGCTCTCCTCCGGATTCTTGTAGATCCGGTGACGCAGCGAGGTCAGCTTATCGTAATGCGGTACCTCCGCTGCACGGGTCACTGTACCGTCAGAAGCCTCCTGCAGCAGGCACATCATCAGCGAAAGCGCATGAACCCCGATCTCCTTTGCAGAATCCGTCGTGCTGTCAAAGGCGTTCAGCAGGAGCTTCCAGATCTCCTCCACTACAAGCGGCTGTGCAATGGTATGTGTTTCCCGGACACGCAGACCGTTGCTGCGCATTCCGGAAATCACAGCTTCCTGCATGACAAGCTGCATGTACCGGAATGCTGCCATCCCCTGTGTTTCTGTCACCAGTTCCTTTTCCTCAAACGGGATCAGCAGAAATGTAAAAGGCTGCATGTAGTACTGCTTGCTGTTGATCCTGACCATCGTCTTGATACCGGACATCAGCAGCAGATAATGCTGCCCCTCAGATTCCGGTGACGCAGGAACCATGGCAAACTGCTTGATCCCCGTATGCTCCTGTTCCCCGCAATCCACAAGACAGATGTCTCTCGTCTCAATCATGTAATTCCCCTCGCTTTTTCCGTGCAAAACAGTGATCTGCATGTATTTGTCCAATGCGTATGATCATCTGCCGGACATACGCCCCTACGTCTGTCCGCAGCCCGCCGGAATTCCGGAGGATGCTGCACTGCACATTGTCTGTCGCATCTGATACGGATGCCTGCCGGTCTGGCAGGCTTCCTGTTATATCATACTACATTTTTGTCTGTTTGTCAACTCCCTATCCCTGATTTTCCACCTGAAATTTACATTTTACGACCCCGCATTTCCGTCCTGATACATCACCGATTCTCCACCTGCGGTATAAAATCTGACAGTTACGGAATGAAACAGTCATCTTTCACAAAAACAGCTTGACAACCAAGGGCCTATTATGGTAAAATAAAAATGGAAATTATTAGCATGATTTTATGCCATCGGCAAATGAAGAAGGGGGGAATTCGTATGCCATCCGAAACTTTTTTCCGTCTTCCGGAATCCAAGCAGGAACGTATCATCGAAGCGATCAAGGAGGAGATCTCCCGTGTTCCGTTTGAGAACTTCTCCATCAACAACGTGATCCACCAGTGCGGTATTTCACGTGGGAGCTTCTATCAGTATTTTCATAATAAAGAGGACATCTATCTGTACCTGATCTCCACCTACCAGCATCTCATTTTTCAGAATGCCAAGGAAAAGCTGGCTGAATCGGGCGGTGACTTCTTTGCCGCACTCGAAGCGACCTTCCGGCATGCCGTCCGGATGCTGTGCTACAAGGACTCAAAGGCTTTCCGGCACAATCTGTTCTGCAACTTCCGGCTTTATGAGATGCTGTGGAGTCATTCTGCCTATACCGAGGAGAGCCGCGAAGAGGTCGAGCAGCTCTTTCCCCTGGTGGATCTGAGCCTTCTGAAGATCGATTCTCCGGAGGAATTCCGCATTTTGTTCGGCATCTGCATGATCAACTGCCTCAAGGATGTGGCCGGGATCTTCATTTCCGATGACAATGAGCAGAAGGTTCTCGAGAATTTCCTGCAAAAGCTCGCCCTTCTGCGCAGAGGCTATGCAAAGGAGCAGAACTGATAGCAGTATAGGCTGATTCCGTCCTTTTATACATTTTAACAATATAAACGCCTGTCTCCGGTGGGACAGGCGTTCAGCTTTCGTCTTCATATTCTGCCAGGAGCTTCTGGGCGACCTCCTTGCGGGTGGAGCGGGTGTCCATGGCCTGCTTTTCGATGTAGCGGTGCGCCTCCGGCTCCGAAAAGCCGCGGTGCTGCATCAATGCAAATTTCGCCCGTGAGATCAGGCGCATTTCGTCGATCTTCCCCATCAGCCGGGAATTCTCCCGCCGCAGACCAAGCATCCGCGAACGTGTCGCCTCCACGATCCGGATCGAATGGTGCAGCAGCGTCCGGTTGATCGGCCGCGGCACGACACAGACGCCGTAATCCCCGATCTTGTCGGCCAGATCATCGGCAATGTCGCCCTTGCACAGCAGGAGAATGCCGGAGCTTGTTCCCTCCGCCATCGCAACCGCCAGCTCATGGCCGAATTCATCCGAAAGCGGCGTGTTAATCAGGATCAGGGAGAATTCCGCCGTCTGCGTCATCCGCCTGGCCTCTCCCCCGCTGACGGCTGTTGTCAGCGAGGTATAGCCGTATTCATGCAGAAATTGTGCGATCGTCTCCATTGCCTTTTCCGAGCCGGAGACGACCAGTGCTCTTTCCATCATAGATGTGCTTCCCCCGGATCATTCCGACAGAAAATACTGCTCATCAAATACCCGCGCACCCTCTGCATCACGGAACCGGTCAAGCTGACGCCGGGTATCACGGAAGAAATTGCGCAGGATCTCTGCCGGGAGATTTGCCCGGATAAATGCCGATGCCTTCGCTGCCTCCAGCGCATCCTCAAGCGTATCCGGAAGCTGTTCAAATGCCCCGGGCTGCGGCCGCACATGAAGCTCCTCCCGCAGGCTCAGCCCGCGGTCAATGCCGTCCATGCCCGCCGCCAGCAGCAGCCGGAAGGACAGATACGGATTGCAGCAGCAGTCCGCGCTGCGCAGCTCAATGCGCGGATGCACACCCACCTGCCCCGGGATCCGGACAAGCGGCCCGCAGTTCTCAAACGACCAGTTGATCTCATTCGGGGCGCCGCTGTGACGCAGGCGTGTATAGGAATTGACAATGGGATTGAGGAACACGGTCATTTCCGGCACATGCTCCAGAATGCCCGCAATGAAGCTGCGGCCTTCGGCAGACAGGGCACCGTCCTCCAGCGTAAAAATGTTCCTGCCGTCCTTCTTGACCGTCATGATGATCGTCAGGGCGCTGCCGTAGCTGTCCTTGAGCGGCATCGGCAGGAAGGACGCATACAGGCCGTTCTGTGCCGCAATGGTCTTGACGACCGTCTTGTAATGCACCATATTGTCGGCTGCCGTCAGGGGTTCGGCGCATCGGAAGTCGATCTCATTCTGGCCGGGGCCGTACTTATGGCAGGAGCGCTGCGGCCCGATGCCCATTTCTTCCAGGGACAGGCAGATCTCCCGGCGGGTGTTCTCGCATTTATCCAGCGGCGCCACATCCATATAGCCCGCATTGTCATGGGGCTTACGGGTCGGATTGCCTTCATTGTCGCAGTCAAAGAGGTAGAATTCACTCTTGGTGCCGAATTCGCAGGAATACCCGCGTTCATACAGGCTGCGGACATAATCCTGAAGCGTATAGCGCAGCTCCCCTTCATAGGGCGAACCGTCGAGCTTGCGGATGTAGCAGAAGAACCGCACCACGCGCCCCGATTTCGGACGCCAGGGCAATACCGAAAGCGTTGCGCTGTCCGGCACAAGCAGCAGATCCTCGCAGCAATCGGAAAATCCGGCGGCGTCGATCAGGATGCCGTGCTTGAAAGCGCGTTCGAGCTCGCCGGGCATGATGGCGATATTTTTCAGATTTCCCTGCATATCGCAGAAAGTCAGTCGGATGAACTTCACATCGTTCTCCGATACAAAATGCAGAATTTCCTTTGGCGAAATAGCCTCCATGATGATCCTCCCGGAACCAGATTCGGCGGCTTTGCCGCCGTTTCTTATTATACACCTTTTTCCTGCATTTGTAAAGCCTCCCCCGTTATGGGAGAGGCTCATACTGCTGAAAAAGTGTCAGAGAAAATTTTTCATGGAGGTGTGGAAGCGGAGCCCCCACACTCAAAACAATCTTTTCCTCATTCATTCACATAGGCTGCCAGGATCCTGCCGATGTACAGCTTGTGCATGGCATCGCTGCCGTAGAATTTGCCCGCGATGCTGCTGTCTGCAAAATCATTCGCATCCATCAGCTGGCCGTAGGTCTTTTCACAGACCAGTACCATCTTCGCTTCTGCAAATCCCACACCGCCGTCAAGCGTGACCGGAGTCAGGCCGGTTTCCTTCACCTTGTCAAAATCACGGCCGGAATGCGAGCCGCAGTAGGACAGGGCTGCACGGTATTCCTCCGGGAAGACACTGATGGTGAAAATGCCTGCCTTCTCCATGTAGCCGAATGTGTGCCGCGATGTGCGGACATACGCCGTCACGGAAGGCTCATTCCACATCACGCCCATTGCACCCCAGGAGCAGGTCATCGTATTGAACTGCTCCGGTGTGCCCGCTGTCAGCAGGAACCATTCGCTGCCGATGGTCGTGAACGGATTGCAGGTCAGTTCTCCGCTGCGTTTCTTGATAAATGCCATATCCATCATCCTTTCCGATTGGTTTTCGGGATCAAAAAAGACCTGCCCGGGCTACCGGACAGGTCTGCCGGCTTCAGCCGGAATTATTCTGCGTCGTCGTCCTGTGCGATCAGGATCTCACCGTCATCGGGCGTCAGGGCTTCCAGCTCGCTTTCATCGAAATCGAACTCCAGCTCCTCGCCGCACTTCGGGCAGACAGTCTCGCCCTCTTCCAGCGTGCGCTCATCCAGCAGGATGCATTCGCCGCAAGTCGGGCAGATGGTCTCATACTGCTCGTCATCATCAAAGCTGCCGCAGTCTCCGGTGCAGTAGTCGCAGAAGGAATCCTCGTCGTCATCCTCCTCATCCTCTTCGTCCTGAAGAAGCTCTTCCACATCGCCCAGATCCTCGTCCAGGATGTCGCACAGCTCCTCGAGCTCTGCCACACGATCCTCCAGCTCCAGATTCTGCTGTGCCAGATCCTCCAGTGCATTCAGAATGCCGCTGAACACCTTGCCCTCATTGGAAGCAGGGTCAATATTCAGACCGTCAAGCAGTCCCTTCAGATATGCAATCTTTTCCATCTTTTTACCCCCTTACAGAGTATTCAAAGTTTGGTTCAGTTTATGCACGCTCCATGTACTCGCCGGTTCTGGTATCAATGCGGATCATTTCGCCCTCATTGATGAACAGCGGAACACGAACCTCGGCACCGGTCTCGAGCGTTGCGGGCTTGGTGGCGTTGGTAGCGGTATCGCCCTTGACACCCGGCTCAGTCTCGGTAACCAGCAGCTCTACAAAGTTCGGCGGCTCAACACCAAATACATTGCCCTTGTAGGACAGTACCTTGCAGACCATTTCTTCCTTCACGAACTTGAAGGCTGGGCCCAGCTTATCCTCGCTGATCGGTACCTGCTCATAGGTCTCGAGATCCATGAAGTAGTACAGGTTGCCGTCGCTGTAGCTGTACTGCATGTCCTTGCGCTCAATGAAAGCGGTCGGGAACTTCGCAGTCGGGTTGAAGGATGTTTCAACCACGCTGCCGGTGATGACATTCTTATACTTGGTTCTGACGAAAGCGGCACCCTTGCCCGGCTTTACATGCTGGAACTCAATGACCTGTACAACGTTGCCGTCGAGCTCAAAGGTGACACCGTTTCTGAAATCGCCTGCTGTAATCATAAAAATAAACCTCCGTAGATTCGTTCGTTTTCAGCCGTGCGCACGAATCCGCACGACAATACATATATATTTTACCATATCCATGCGCATTTGTCAATAGCAGATGCAAAATTAACCCATTATACGCATACCAGACGGTTCGGGATCCCGGTGAGTGTCCGGCAGCCGTCCTCCGTGATGACAACAAAGTCCTCGATACGCACGCCGAATTTTCCCGGCAGATAAATGCCCGGCTCGATGGTCACAACGTTGCCGGGTGCCATGAGGGTTTTCCGCTGCGGGCTTGCCACGGGGAATTCATGGATCTCCAGGCCGACGCCGTGTCCGAGCGAATGCCCGAAGGCATCCCCGTAGCCGGCATCACGGATCACGGCGCGTGCGACCTCATCAAGGTCGGCGCCGGAAATACCGGGCTTTGCAGCAGCGCGTGCGGCATCCTGCGCGGTACGGACGATCCCGTAGACCTCCCGCATTTCCTCCGTCGGCTCCCCCACGCAGACCGTGCGCGTCGTATCGCTGTGATAGCCGTCAACAACTGCACCGAAATCCATCAGCACAAAATCTCCCTGCCGGATCACGCGGTCATCCGGAACGCCGTGCGGCATGGAGGTATGGGCACCCGTCAGTGCAATGGTCTCGAAGGACAGATCCTCCGCCCCGTGACGGCGCATATGGAAATCGAGCTCAAGCGCCACATCGCGCTCTGTCATGCCCGCATGGAGCTTTTGCAGGAGCGCATCCAGCGCATCCTCGGCAAGCTGCTGGGCAGCCTCGATCTTTGCAAGCTCCTCTGCGCTCTTGACCGTGCGCAGATCGTAAAGTGCCTGGGAAAGAAGGCTGTTTGTGAGCATTTCCACGCCTTCGATCCTGGTAAAGAGTGCTGCACGCTGGAGTGTCAGCGTCATGGATTCGAGTGCGCAGGTACCGGCACCGTGCCTGTGCATCAGATCGCCAAGCTGACGGAGCACCTGCGGTTCCTGCTCCAGCACGATGCAGTCCTTCACGACCTCGCGGGCGCGTTCGATATAGCGCGAATCAATGATGAGATACGCCTCCTCCGGGAAGACGAGCACATACCCCGCAGAGGACTTCATTCCGGTCAGATAACGGCGGTTGAGATCATCGGTGACAAGGGCGCAGTCTGCCTTGCCGGCAAGGAGCGCATTGAGCTGTTCGATCCTTGTATTCATGCCTGTCCCTCCGCAAGTGCGCGGACAGCCAGATCATAGCTGAGCAGCCCGAAGCCGGAAATACTGCCCTTGCAGACCGGTGCGATCACAGAATGCGACCGGAAGGCATCGCGGGCAAAGATATTGCTGATATGCACCTCGATCACGGGAATGCGGATCGCCTTGATCGCATCGGCAATGGCATAGCTGTAATGGGTGTAGGCACCTGCATTGAGCACAACGCCGATGCACTCCTTCCGGGAGGCATGAAGACGATCAACCAGGTCACCTTCGTGATTCGACTGGTAGATCTCCGCTTCAAGGCCGAGCTCCGAAGCCAGCTTTACCAGATGGACATTGAGCGTTTCAAAGTTGGTATCTCCGTAAATGCCCGGCTCACGCTCTCCGAGCAGATTGAGATTCGGGCCGTGCATGATGAGAATTTTTCCTGCCATGGGGCATTCTCCCTTCATTCAAAATAAGCTATAAAATAGCAAGGGGCATACGTCCGTATGCCCCTCGTGTGTGCTATGGAATCAATACTTGCGCTTACGAGCAGCCTCGGACTTCTTCTTACGCTTAACCGAAGGCTTCTCATAGTGCTCTCTCTTGCGGACCTCAGCGATCACGCCGTCCTTGGCGCAGGATCTCTTGAAGCGCTTCAGAGCAGTGTCCAGAGACTCGTTCTTACCAACGCGTACTTCTGCCATCTTTATTCCCTCCCTTTGCCACCAAGACAGAGGTTCTATCCTTGGATTATCAGGATAATGAAAAGCATTACCCGGACAGTCCCCAGTTTGGATAGTCTATACTGCGCTGTTATTAAAAATAACAGGATCAGCTGTCTTAAATAATAATCATAATGCTGTTCAGGGGATAATACGCCCCGTCAAAATCACATGATTTATTATAACATAGACCCGGCTCTTTGTCAATAGATTTCCGGAAATGTCCTGAACTTTGTTATTTTACCACAAAATTCACGAGCTTATTTTGTACATAAATCTGCTTGATGATCTGCTTGCCTTCGATCAGGGACGCGATCTTCGGATCGGCTGCTGCCTGTGCAAGAACAGTCTCCTGGTCGGCGCCTGCCTGAATCTGCAGCTTGGTCTTGACCTTGCCGCAGATCTGCACCACGATCTCGACCGTCTCATCCTGGCAGAGAGCCTCATCGTATTCCGGCCAGCTCTGCTCATTGAGCACGCCGCCGAATCCGTAGGTCTCATAGATCTCCTCGGTCAGATGCGGGGCAAACGGATTGAGGAGCAGCAGAAAGGTGCGCATTTCGGCACGGTTGATGCTGCCGGTCGCATAGATGTCGTTGACCAGTGCCATCAGCGTTGCAATGGCGGTGTTGAACTTGAGGGATTCAATATCCTCGGAAACCTTCTTAATGGCCTTGTGGAAGCCGGATACCAGCTCCGGACGGTACGCATCGCCATCGGTCAGCATATCCTGCAGCGCCCAGACACGGTCGAGGAAGCGCTTGCAGCCGCGGATGCTGTTGGTGCTCCACGGAGCAGTCTTCTCGAAATCGCCGACGAACATCTCGTACATACGCAGCGTATCAGCGCCGTACTGACGGATCACATCATCCGGATTGATGACGTTGCCGCGGGACTTGGACATTTTCTGGCCGTCCTCACCAAGGATCATGCCGTGGGAGGTGCGGCGCATGTACGGCTCCTTGCAGGGAACAGAACCGATGTCATACAGGAACTTGTTCCAGAATCTCGAATACAGCAGATGCAGCGTGGTGTGCTCCATGCCGCCGTTGTACCAGTCAACCGGCATCCAGTATTTCAGTGCGTCCATGGATGCGAGCGCATCATCATTGTGCGGGTCGCAGTAACGCAGGAAGTACCAGGAGGAACCGGCCCACTGGGGCATGGTATCGGTCTCACGCTTGGCAGGGCCACCGCAGCACGGACAGGTGGTATTGATGAAGCTGTCGAGTGTGGACAGCGGGGATTCACCGTTATCGGTCGGCATGTAGCTCTCGACCTCCGGCAGCGTCAGCGGAAGCTCCTCCTCCGGGATCGGAACCCAGCCGCACTTCTCACAGTTGACAAGCGGGATCGGCTCGCCCCAATATCTCTGGCGGGAGAATACCCAGTCACGCAGCTTGTAGTTGACCTTGCGGTGACCCTTGCCGGTCTCCTCGAGCCAGTCCTTGATCTTCACCTTGGCATCCTCAACGGACAGGCCGGTCAGGAAACCGGAATTGACCATAACACCGGTCGCGCAGTCTGTGAAGGCAGCCTCCTCAATATTGCCGCCGGCAACGACCTCGACCATCGGAATGCCGAATACCTTGGCGAATTCCCAGTCACGGTCGTCATGTGCCGGAACTGCCATGATGGCGCCGGTGCCGTAGCTCATGAGTACATAGTCGGAAATGAAGATCGGGATCTCCTGGCCGTTGACCGGATTGATCGCCTTGACGCCCTCGAGGCGTACACCGGTCTTGTCCTTATTCATCTCAGTGCGGTCGAAATCGGACTTCTTGGCAGCAAGTGCCTGGTAAGCCTTGATCTCGTCCATATTGGTGAGCTTGTCAGCCCACTTGTCAATCATCGGATGCTCCGGGGCAATGACCATGTAGGTTGCACCGAACAGGGTATCCGGACGGGTGGTATAAACGGTCAGGGTGTCGCCGGTCGTGGTATCGAAATCCACCTCGGCGCCCTCGGAACGGCCGATCCAGTTGATCTGGGTGGTCTTGATGCGGTCGAGATAATCGACCTCGGACAGATCGTCAATGAGCTTCTGCGCATATTCGGTGATCTTCAGCATCCACTGGCTCTTGACCTTGCGGACGACCTCGCCGCCGCAGCGCTCGCAGCATCCGCCGACAACCTCCTCATTGGCCAGAACGACCTTGCAGGAGGTACACCAGTTGACAGCCATTTCCTTCTTGTAAGCCAGACCCTTCTTGAAGAGCTGCAGGAAAATCCACTGTGTCCACTTGAAATAGGACGGATCCGTGGTATTCACCTCTCTGTCCCAGTCAAAGGACAGGCCGATGGACTTGAGCTGCTGCTTGAAGCGTGCCACATTGTTCCGGGTCACGATCGCCGGATGGATCTTGTTCTTGATCGCAAAGTTCTCCGTCGGCAGGCCGAAGGCATCCCAGCCCATCGGGAAGAGGACATTGTAGCCCTGGAGTCTGCGCTTTCTGGCAACAATATCCATTGCCGTATACGGACGCGGATGGCCGATGTGCAGACCCTGTCCGGACGGATAGGGGAACTCTACCAGCGCATAGAACTTCGGCTTGGTATAGTCGTTGTCCGCATGGAAGGTGTTGTGCTCCTCCCAATACTTCTGCCATTTGGCTTCGATCTTTGCGTAATCATACTTGCTCATTGGATTTCCTTCTTTCGTAACATTTCAGTTTTGAGAATGATCACTGTCAAAATACATTCTGATTCCCGGGTGCAGACACAGAAGACCGGCACAGATCAGATCGCCCATGCCCTCGAAGAGGTACACGGCTGATCCCGGCAATGTCCGCAGATTGCCCGGAAGATAATACATGACCAGAACGGTCAGGATGCCCGCTGCGATATAATTGCTCAGCTTCACGCCGAAGTACAGGACGCAGGCCAGTGCCACGGAGATCGCCAGGCTGATCCAGGTATTGACCGAAAAGCTGCCAAGCACCAGATTGATGCCGTCCTTGACAACCAGATAGACAGCGAGCACGAGCGTGAGCTTCCGTCCGGTTTCTGCCATGCTTATGCGCCCTCTTTCACAAGGTAGGGCGTGATGTCTACCTCCTCGGCGTCTGCCCAGAGCTGCTCGAGGCGGTAGAAATCGCGTGTTTCCTGATAGAACACATGCACGATCACATCGGTATAATCGAGAATATACCAGTTCGAGCCGTTCATGCCCTCGCGGTGATGCGGCTCGATCCCGAGCTGGGAGAGCTGGAATTCCGCTTCCTCTGCCAGGGTCTTGGTGTGGGTCGTGCTGGTACCGTTGGCAATGATGAAGTAATCGCCGAGAATGGTCAGATCGCGCACCTTCAGCACGCGGATGTCCTCTGCACGCTTGGCATCAAGCGCACTTACGATCACCTTGATCTTTTCTTCTGCTGTCATAGTTTCACCTCTGTATTATTCTGCTTCTTAATCGTAAAGCCTGTTGTATTTATCCGTCAGCTTCGGGCCGCCTGCGGAGCCCTCATCGACTTCCTTGAGCGTTGCGCCCGTGTCGTCAAACAGAGTCGAGCGATAGCTGCCCTCCTGAACGAACTCCACAAGCGTACTCTGGTCGTCACGCAGCGGGATCTGCTGGGTGCGGAAATACTCATTGACAATTTCAAGTGCTGCTGCCTTGTGGACAGAATAGCAGTCAAACTGCTGGATCTTGACCGCCTCACCCGGCAGCATGAAGACATGCACATTCTCCATGTCGATGGTGCTGGCAAGATCACCGATTCTTGCAATGTCGTCCAGACTCAGATCGGTCGCGATCAGCTCCTGGCTGTAGATCTTGTTGGTCGCGCTCATGATCTCCAGAGTGCTCATGCTGATGGCCTTTTTCATGGCCGCAGCCATGAACAGGCGCTGTCCCTGCACGCGGCCGAGGTCACCGAACTCATAGCCGTGGCGGAAGCGCAGCAGCCATTCGGACTGCTCGCCGTTGAGGGTCTGCTCGCCCTCATAAATGATCTTGTCCGCCTCGAACACCATCGTAAACGGCATATTGATCGGCACACCGCCGACAATATCCACGATCTCCACAATGTTGTCACAGGTCGTCGTCACATACGCATCAATCGGGATGCCGAAGCTCTCCTGCACCGCCGTTACCACGCGCTGGATCGGCGTTGCATCGCTGTCGCCCCATGAATAGATGCTGTTGAACTTGTGGGTGGTGGAGCTGGTATAATCCGGCATGAAGGTATCACGCGGGATCTGGAGGATATTCAGGCTGGCGGTATTCAGGTTGAACTGCATGATATAGTTGACATCATGCAGCTTGCCGCTGCCGTTGGTCACCGAGTCAAAGCCAAGGAAGAGAACCGTAAACTGTCCCTCAATGGTCTGGTGCAGATCCAGGCCGTCATTGAATGCCTTGTCCACGCCCTCACGGTACTCGACCTGTACCTTGTTGCCGGAGGACTGGTTGATCTCGCCTTCAATATACTTGACAGGCTGCCGTGTCTTGAAATACTTGGTCACCGACATCTGCGTGATCGCATGGTCGGAGCCGGTATACGAGATGATCGGCGCATTCGCCGCCATCAGGACCATCAGCATTACCGTCAGCAGGATCGCAGCAAACTTGATCAGAATATTGACCGCAAGCGATGCCCTGACATCCTGTCCGCCGTGACGGGAATGCCGCTTTTGCTTTCTTTGTTTCTGTTCCATTGTAGTTCCCCTTCCCTTAACCGCGCTTGGGCTCAATGCCGCGCAGGAGATAGCTGTTATAACCTTCTACTGTATAGCGGGATACCAGAGCGTCCTTCTTGAGTACCGACGCGATCGCATCACCGAGCGCTGTACACATGGCAGCCTGCAGATCGTCATTTGCCAGTTTTCGCATTCTGGTCACACCCTTGTAGTCACGCTCATCCGAGATCATATCCGCTATGTAGATGATCTCCTCCAGAAGTGTCATCCCCGGTCTGCCGACTGTATGGAACCGGACGGCATTCAGGATGCTTTTGTCGCTTACGCCAAACTCCGATTGAATGAAATACGCACCGGCAATGCCGTGCCACAGCTTTTTGGAATGCAGCTCCGCTTCATCCGGGGCAAAATTCCCCGCCAGCATCAGACGTTTCTGCTCCTCAAACGGCATTTCCTTGCAGATGTCATGCAGCAGTCCGGCAAAATAGGCCTGCTCCTGATCTGCACCGTAGCGCTGTGCGAGCTGCTTGGCTGCACGCGCCACATTGCACGAATGCTTGAAGCGTTTCTGTGTCAGGTTCTGTTCCAGAAACGCGATCTTATCCTTCACCTGATACTTCATGATTTTCACTTCCCGCGTACAAATTCTTCTTCATTATATATTGTACTATTTTTTCAGGCAAATAGCAAGGATAATTTTGTCTTTTCCGGATCATTTCCCGGATTTTTGTGGAAGATACTGTAAAACTGTCCACATTTACAATATCCGTTTCGCCATATTGACGCAGATACTCCGCCTGCGCCAGCAGCTTCTCATATTCTCCCGGTTCACGGGCGATTCCGGCGAGGCGGACATGCCGCATAATTTCCTGCCAGTTGTGCCATGTTGTGAAGCTCATGAGCATATCGCTGCCCATGAGCAGCCAGAAGCTGTCATCAGGCCTCTGCTGTGCGAAATGCTCGACCGTATAGCAGGTGTAGCTTACCCGCTCCTGCCGCAGCTCGTAGTCCTCTGCCCGCATCCACAGGTAATCGGAGGCAGCCAATCTGCACATGGCAAGGCGGTCTTCCTCCGGGGCATAGGCGGCCATGGAACGATGCGGCGAGATCTTGGACGGGATCAGCCACACCTCGTCGAGCGAGAGGGCATCATGGACGCTCTCTGCCAGGTGCATATGCCCGAGATGCGGCGGGTTGAAGCTGCCGCCGAATAATCCGATCCGCATTACCGGGCTTCCTTGAGGTCGATCACCGGATCCTGTGCATTGCGCTTGAAGAGTACAAAGCGTCTGCCGATGACCTGTACGACATCGGCCTTTGCTGCCTCGGCCACGGCATCTGCCGCCTCACGGGCAGTCAGACCGGAATTTTCAAGCACGCACAGCTTGATGAGCTCGCGCTTCTTGAGGGCATCGTTCACCTGAATGATGAGGTTGTCCGAAATACCGCCCTTGCCGATCTGGAAGATGGTCTCATAGCTCTGCGCAAGCCCGCGCAGATACGCTCTCTGTTTACTTGTCAGCATGTGTCTCACCGTACCTTTCCCGGAATACCTCGCAAAGCTGCCGCATGGCGGCGCCGCGGTGGCTGATGGCATTTTTCTCCTCGGCTGTCATTTCTGCGAGGGTCTTGTCACCGTAAACGAACACCGGATCATATCCGAAGCCATTGGTGCCGCGCTCCTCATAGCCGATCATTCCTTCGCATTTGCCGGCAACCGTACCGCTGCCGTTTTCGTCAATATACGCAATGGTGCAGCAGAAATACGCGCCGCGCTCTTCCTCCGGCACATCGCGCAGCTCCCCGAGGAGCTTGCTGCAAAGCTGATCCTTCGGGGCATAGCGTGCGGAATACACGCCGGGTCTTCCGCCGAGTGCATCCACACAAAGCCCGGAATCATCCGCAATGACGGGCTTTTTCACAAGTTCAAACACGGCACGCGCCTTGATGAGTGCATTCTCCGCGAAGGTCTCACCGTTCTCCTCCGGATCCACATGAACACCGGCTTCGGTCTGGGACAGCACCTCAATTCCCAGCGGGGACAGGATCTCTCTGGCCTCGCGCAGCTTGTTTTCGTTATTCGTTGCCATAACGACCTGCATAGATCATTCCTCCCCCTTCTTCTTTTTATTCTTTCTGCCGAAAGGCCACCAGCCCCATTTCTTTGGCTTTTCCTCCGGCTCGGGTTCCGCATTCTCTTCGGCAGCTTCCTCGGCCTCTTCGGCAGTTTCCTCGGATTCTTCGGGCTCCTCGGTAGTTTCCTCGGATTCCTCGGGCTCTTCTGTCATTTTTTCGGGTTCCTCGGCCTCTTCGGCAGTTTCCCCGGATTCTTCGGGCTCCTCGGTAGTTTCCTCGGTTTTCTCGGGCTCCTCGGTCATTTCCTCGGGTTCTTCGGTCATTTCCTCGGGTTCCGCGGGCTCTTCGGCCATTTCCTCGGGTTCCGCGGGCTCTTCGGCCATTTCCTCGGGCTCTGCAAGCTCTTCGGCGGTTTTGGCAGCTTCCTCGGATTCCGGCATTTCTTCGGTCTCTTCCGCTGCTTCTGCCGTCTCTTCCGTCTGCTCCTGCTCACGGTCAAAGAGGGCACGGACGAAGGATGCATTGTCGAACGGCTGGAGGTCGTCGATCTTCTCACCGACGCCGATCAGCTTGACCGGAATACCCAGCTCATTCTTGATCGACACCACGATGCCGCCCTTGGCGGTACCGTCGAGCTTGGTCAGGACAATGCCGGTGATGTTGGCCACCTCGCTGAACAGCTTGGCCTGCGATACCGCATTCTGTCCGGTGGTCGCATCGAGCACCAGCAGCGTTTCGATGGAGCATCCCTCGGCACGCTGGGTAATGATGCGGTTGATCTTGGCAAGCTCATCCATGAGATTTTTCTTGTTGTGCAGGCGGCCTGCGGTATCAATGATAACCAGGTCGCATTCCCGCGCAATCGCAGCCGTAATGGCATCAAAAACGACGGCTGCCGGATCGGAGCCCTCGGCATGCTTGACAATATCCACACCTGCCCGCTGTGTCCAGACCTCAAGCTGGTCAATGGCAGCGGCGCGGAAGGTGTCGGCAGCAGCCACAAGCACCTTCTTGCCCTGCTCCTTGTACTGGTGGCAGAGCTTACCGATGGTGGTGGTCTTGCCGGCGCCGTTGACGCCGATGACAACTACGACCGAGGGCTTGGTATCCAGATGCAGCTCGGAATCCTCGCCCATCATCTCTCCGATGATCTCCTCGATCAGATCCATGATCTTTGCCGGATCCTTGACGCCGCGCTCCTTGACAAGCGCACGCAGGCGTTCACAGATCTCCACCGAGGTCTCCACGCCCATGTCGCCCATGATCATGGTTTCCTCAAGCTGCTCAAACAGATCCTCGTCGATCTTGGTAAAGGAATTGAGCAGGCGCTGGATCGAGCCCGTCCATGCGTCGCGGGTCTTTTGCAATCCCGCTTTGATTTTTTCCCAGAAACCCATAGTAAGCCTCCTTTTTCAGGTCAGATGATAATGCAAATTAGCATAGAAAAACAAAGTCATTACTGCTGATCGACCGGTGCATCGTCAGGCTGTTCGAGCTTCAGCAGTCTTGAAATACCGTCCTCCTGCATCGTCACGCCATAGAGGACATGCGCCTCCTCCATCGCGCTGCGGCGGTGGGTCACAAGGACGAACTGCGTATGGTCGGTGAAATGATTCAGATACCGCGCATACTTGCGGACATTCGCCTCATCCAGCGCGGCGTCGATCTCGTCAAGAATACAGAACGGCGCCGGGCGCAGCCGCAGGATCGCAAAATAGATCGCAATGGCCACGAAGCTCTGTTCGCCGCCGGAGAGGGAGATCAGGTTCTTGATGACCTTGCCGGGGGGTGCTACATTGATGGCGATGCCGGAGGTCAGGACATTTTCCGGATCCTCGAGCTTGAGCTCCGCCTTGCCGCCGCCGAAGAGATCGACAAAGATCTCCTTGAAATTCTGGTTGATGATGGCAAAGCTCTCCGTGAACAGCCGGCACATTTCGGTCGTCAGATCGGCGATGAGCTTTTCCAGCTCCGATTTGGACTTGCGCACATCCGCCATCTGCTCCGACAGGAACCGGTAGCGTTCGGATACCTCGCGGTATTCCTCAATGGCATCGACATTGACACTGCCGAGCGCACGGATCTTCTGTTTCAGCTCCTGCAGCCGCTTGCGGGCGGCAGGCATATCCTCGATCGGCTGTGCTGCTGCCTGTGCTTCGGAACGTGTCAGCTCATAGACCTCAAGCAGCTTACCGACAATGGAATCATTCTCATTGGTCAGCGAGGTCTCCCGCTCGGACAGGCGCGTGACCTCGGCGGAGAATTTCTCCTTCGCCGTGTGCATCTCCTTCATGCCGTCCTGCAGCGTCCGGATCCGGATGCTCTGTTCGTCATGGGAGGTGGTCGCTTCCTTTGCCTTGGCTTCTGCCTCTGCGATCTGTGCTTCCGTCGTTTTCAGGAGGGCTTCGCTTTCCCTGACGGCAGCCTGCCGCTGGGCAATGACAGTACGGTAGCCTTCGAGCTCGCTGCGGTACTGCTCATCACGGGCATCTGCCTGATTGACGGCATTCTGCGCATTTTCAAGCAAGGTATCGGCAGCTTCGCTGTCCTTTTCTGCCTGTGCGACACGGATCTGCATATTGCTGTATGCTTCCGATCTGGCAGCACGCTCCTGCTGGATCTCCGCCCTTCGGCTCTGTGCGCCGGAAAGGCCTTCCTCGGCTCTGGTCACGGCTGCTACATGCGTATCGTATGCCAGCTTTGCGGCTGCAACCGCTTCCTCCGCCTGCGCCGCCTGCGATTTCAGGACAGCCATCCGCTGCTCTGCCTCGCCTGCACGCTGACGGTACTGCGATACCGGGAATTTCTGACGTTCCGCCTCGGTCTGCGCCTGCAGGAATTTCTGCTGGAGCCCGGCATATTTCCGGCTCTCGGCTTCGAGCTCCCGTTCTGCCTTCGCGGCAGCATCCGCGCAGCTTCGTGCCTTGGCTTCCGCCTCGGTACACTGGTGTGCAAGCGCTTCGATCTCTTTCTGGAGCTCCTGCAGCTCGGTCTTTCGCGTCAGCATGCCGCCCGTATTCTGGACGGAACCGCCGGTGAAGGAACCGCCGGCATTGATGACCTGCCCGTCGAGCGTCACGATGCGGAACCGGAAGCTGCGGCGCTTGGCCATCTCGGTCGCCAGATCAATGTTCTCCGCGATCACGATGCGTCCGAGCAGATTTTCCGCAATCTCGCGGTACTGCTTGTCGCATTCCACCAGGTCGCTGGCTACGGAAATGAATCCCGGCTCCCGTTCAAGCCCCTGCTCCGTCAGGCGTCTGCCCCGGATGGAGGTCAGCGGCAGGAAGGTCGCGCGGCCTGCGCGGTTATCGCGGAGAAACCGGATGCCTGCCTTGGCGGCATTTTCATTCTCCACGATCATGTTCTGCACCGCTGCGCCAAGCGCAGTCTCAATGGCAACGCCGTATTTGCTGTCCACCTGGATCAGCTGTGCCACGCTGCCGTGCATCCCGCCGAGCTGGCCTTTCATGACCGCCCGCATGATCGCCTTGACGCTGCCGGAAAAGCCTTCCATATTCTTTTCCAGATCACTCAGGATCCGGTGGCGCTGCTTCTTGTCCCGCAATGCAAAGCTGCACTGACGGAAGCTGTCCTCAGCCCGGGCTTTCTCCTGGCTGACCCGCTGCAGTGTGCTGCGGAATTCCTTGATCGCATCCTCCTGCGCCGTGACCTCCTTCTGCACCGACTGCATGGTGTTCAGTGCTGTCTGGTAGGCTTTCTCTGCCGCTTTCAGCTTTTCGGCATCCCCGGCAGTCTCCGTTTCCAGCGCTGCAATATCGGACGATGTCTGTGCCGCCCTTTCCTCTGCCGAACGGATCTCGAACTGCAGCTCATTGCGGCGCAGATACATCTGATGCAAAGAGGCATCCGCCTCGCGGGATTTCTCATCCTCCGCCTGATAAGCCGCTTCGGATGCTTCATAATCTGCCTTTGCCTTTGCAAGTGCCTCGCGGCATTCCTGCAATGCCTTCTTCATATCGGCAGCATTCTGCTCGGCGCCCTCGAGGGCAGCGATCAGCTTTTCCTGCTCCTGCAGCTCCTGTGCATGCCGCGCCTGTGCGAGCTTCAATGCTTCCTCATTGTGGACAATGTCGTTTTTCCAGACCGCGGTATCCGACTGCGCCTTTGCCTTCGTTTCACGCAGCGAGCGCACAAGGGCATGTGCCTCCTCGGCAGCCGCAGAGCATTCCTGCATCACCGCATAGCAGCGCTGCACCTTTGCTTCCTCGGCTTCAATGTCACGCTCGACATTGTCGTATTCTGTCTTTGCAATCAGGAGCTTGTCACCGAGATCCTTGAGCTTCACCTGCAATGCGGCAAGCTGCTCGACCCATACGGAAATTTCAAGCTGCTTCTGCTCCTGGGCAAGAACGACGAATTTTTCCGCCTTTTCTGCCTGGTGCTTCAACGGCCCTACACGGCTTTCCAGCTCCCCGAGAATATCACCCAGACGCTCCATATTTTCCTGCGCCTGAGAGAGCTTGCGTTCGGCTTCGGTCTTGCGGTAGCGGAATTTGGAAATGCCCGCTGCCTCCTCAAAGATCTCACGGCGCTCATTGGATTTGGCGCCTACGATCTCTGCAATGCGTCCCTGTCCGATGATCGAATACCCGTCACGGCCAAGGCCGGTGTCCATGAACAGCTCATTGATGTCTTTCAGGCGAACCGCCTTGCCGTTGATGCGGTATTCACTGTCACCGGAGCGGTACAGCTTACGGGTCACGCTGACCTCGTCGCCATAGCCCTCCAGCCGTCCCTCACTGTTGTCAATGACAAGCGTGACCGCAGCAAAGCCCATCGGCTTGCGGCCAACAGTACCGGAAAAAATAACGTCCTCCATCTTGTTGCCGCGCAGCGTCTTGGTCGATTGCTCACCCAGCACCCAGCGCACGGAGTCGCCGATATTACTTTTTCCGCTGCCGTTCGGCCCCACGACCGCCGTCAGTCCCTTGTCGAAATTCAGGCGTATCTTATCCGGAAAGGACTTGAAGCCCTGTAATTCGAGATATTTTAAGTACATTCCTAACCTCTCATGTTTGCCAGTTTTTCTGCTCCCCCGCTGCGATCTCAACCTGCATCGGAAGCATGTGCGCGTCCCCGCAGACATGCAGGGTCACGCCAAAGTTTTCCTGAAAGTAGCGGATATTCGCTTTTTTCTGCCCCACTGCCTTGCTCACGCAGCCCGGGTGGACGCGGACGGTGATCTCCCTGTCCGCAATGCCGAGACGATCAAGCTCCGCGCCGATGCGGCACCGGTATCCATAGGATTCGCACAGCTCCCGGAATGCCGGGTGGTAATAGCCGCCGATCGCCTGCTCCTGCACGAATTCACTTGCATGCAGCCCGACCTTGATGATGCGGATGCCGTTTGCGCGGTACAGCTCCATCCATTCGGCCACAAGCTGCACCATCTCGGGAAACGGAGCCGGCTGATATTCGCCGGAACAGTACAGCTCCCCAAGCCGCGTTCCCTGCAAAATCACCACCGGATAGATCCGCACGGTATCCGGACGGATGCCGCAGACTGCCTCCGCCGTCCGCCGGTCGGATGCGGGATCTGCCTTGTACAGCCCGGGCATGACCTGCAAACCCAGTTCAAAGCCGGCCTGCCGGATCATATCCGATGCACGGATCACATCCGCTGCCGTATGCCCGCGGTCATTGGCAGCAAGGACGGCATCGTCAAGCGACTGCGCACCAAGCTCAATGGAGGTGACACGGCTGCGGCGCAGTACCGACAGAATTTCCCCGTCAATGCAGTCGGGGCGTGTGGAGATCCGGATGCCGCGGCAGCGCTCTGCATAGGGCTGCGCCGCATCGAGCAGCTCGGTCATCAGCCCGCGCGGAACAGCCGTAAAGCTGCCGCCGAAAAACGCGATCTCGGTCTGTCCGGGATCCCGGATCCGGGAAAAAGCTTCCTCGCAGATGCGCGTCACATCCGCTGCCCGGGGGATCGTCTGCATTCCGGTGATCGTATGCTGGTCACAGAAGCTGCACCGGTAGGGGCAGCCTGCATGGGGCACAAAAATTGCGATATTACTATACTTCATAGCCCATGAGCGTCAGCGCCTCGCGTGCGGCCATCTGCTCGGCATCCTTCTTCGATTTGCCGGTACCCTTGCCGATCACATTGGAATTGAGGCAGACCTCCACGACGAAGGTCTTGTTGTGATCCGGGCCGGATTCGGAGATGAGCAGGTATTCCACACGCTCCTCCGGATTTTTCTGGATGACCTCCTGCAGGGCGGTCTTGTAATCGCCGAACAGCAGGGAATGATTCTCCGGGATCGTCTCCGGAATGAAATGCAGAATATGCGTCCGGGCTGCCTCCAGTCCGCCGTCAAGATAGACAGCGGCGATCACCGCCTCAAATGCATCCGCAAGGATCGACGGACGCTCCCGTCCGCCGGTATGCTCCTCGCCCTTGCCAAGGAGCAGGAATTCTCCGAGTCCGATCTGCAGGGCAAAGCGATGCAGCGATTTCTCGCAGACAAGCGCCGCACGGATGCGCGTCAGCTCCCCCTCCGGCAGATCCGGATAATGCTCAAACAACTGCTGCGATACCACAACAGACAGCACACTGTCTCCCAGAAATTCCAGGCGCTCATTGCTGCTGCGCTGTTTTTTCTTCTCATTCGCATACGAGGAATGCGACAGCGCTTCATAAATCAACTCCCGGTTCCGGAAGGTATACTGAATCCGTGATTCGAGCTTCGTAATATCGGTTTCCATTACGCTTCCTCCTTCATTTCCGCCACGGTTTTTGCGATCTCTCCGATCATGTTGCCCTCCACACAGCGCTTTGCCTGACGGATGGCGTTGAAGAATGCCTTGGCATCCGAGCTGCCGTGTGCCTTGATGACGGGGCTTGCTGCGCCGAGAATGACACCGCCGCCCTCTTCCTTGTAATCCATCTGCCGCTTGAAATCCTTGATCTTGCCAAGCAGCAGCAGTGCTGCGAGCTTGCCGGCAAATCCGCTGAACCAGTCGGTCAGCTTGTCGCGGAACAATGCGCCCATGCCTTCATACAGCTTCAGGATCATATTGCCCGCAAAGCCGTCGCAGACAATGACGTCATACTTGCCCTCCGGCAGCTCACGCGCTTCTGCATTGCCGACGAAATTCACAGGCGCCTGCTGCAGCAGCTCATAGGCTGCCAGCTCCAGCTCGCGTCCCTTGGTTTCCTCGGCACCGACATTCAGCAGTCCCACGCGGGGATTTTCGATGCCCTTGACGCATTTCATGTATGCCGAGCCCATCACGGCAAACTGTACCAGCATTTCCGGGCGGCATTCGATGTTTGCGCCGGCATCGAGGAGAATGAATTTCTCCTTTGCCGTCGGGAGCATGGCCGTCATGGCCGGACGCTTGATGCCCTTGATGCGGCGTGTCAGGAGGGTCGCTCCCGTCACAAGGCCGCCGGAGCTGCCCGCACTCAGGAAGGCATCCCCCCTGCCGTCACGCAATGCCTGCAAACCGACGGCAAGGGAGGTATTCTTTCCTTCCTTGACGATCGTGGTCGGCTGGGCATGAATGTCAAATACATCCGGCGCATGCAAAAGCTCCATGTCTCCGACAGGGATCCCGAGAGATGCCGCACAGTTCCGGATGCGCTCCTCATCCCCGACAAGTACGATGTCGGTGCCGAGTTCATCCTTTGCCTGGCGTGCTGCCTTGATGACTTCTGCCGGTGCGTTGTCTCCGCCGAAGGCGTCTATAATGATCTTCATACTGTTACCTCTGAATGAATGGATGGTTGGTCATTTTTCGAGCGTGCTGCCGCCGCAGAGTTCACAGGTGATACTTGCCATCTGGATTCCTCCTTATCTCAGCCCATCTCCGCGAGCGCTGCTTTAAGCCGCTCCATCGCCTGCTCTGCAACGTACTGATACCGCTCCTGCTTGCCGCGGATGCGCTCCTCCGGTGCAGGAAGCAGTCCCATATTTGCGCCCATCGGCTGGAAATCCGCAGCGCCGCCCTCACTGATATATGCTGCAAGCGCTCCCATCATAGTACCGCGGGGCAGGATGTAGGGTGCCTTGCCCTGCAGCCGTGCTGCAAGGCTTTTGCCGGCGACAAGTCCGCTCTGTGCCGATTCCATATAGCCCTCCACACCGGTCATCTGTCCGGCAAAGAAGAGATTCCGGCTCCCGCGCAGGGAATAGTCTGCATCGAGGAGCTGCGGGGAATTCAGGAAGAAATTCCGGTGCATCACGCCGTAGCGGAGAAATTCCGCATGCTCCAGCCCCGGGATCATTCCGAAGACGCGCTTTTGCTCCCCGAATTTCAGATTCGTCTGGAATCCGACCAGATTGCACATTGTCCGTTCCCGGTTCTCCCACCGGAGCTGAACCGCCGCCCAGGGACGGTGTCCTGTTCTCGGATCGCGCAGCCCCACGGGCTTCAAGGGGCCGAAGCGCAGGGTATCCATGCCCCGTCCGGCAAGCACCTCCACAGGCATACAGCCCTCATACACACGGAAGGCCGCCTTGTCATGCTCATGCAGCGGGGCTTTTTCGGCATTGACGAGAGCATCCCAGAATGCCTCGTATTCCTCCCTGCTCATCGGGCAGTTGAGATAATCCGCATCACCGCGGTCATAGCGCGACTGTGCAAACACCTTCTCCATATCGAGACTGTCTGCCGCCACAACCGGCGCCGCTGCATCAAAAAAGCTCAGTCTGTCGCCGCAGAGCGCTTCGATCGCGGGCACCAGTGCGTCCGATGTCAGGGGGCCTGTTGCAATGACGGCATTCTCCGCCGGAAGCTCTGTGATCTCCTCATGGAGCACGGTGATCCGGGGATGCTCCTCCATTGCCTTGGTTGCCATCGCGGAGAACTGCTCCCGGTCAACTGCAAGCGCACCGCCCGCAGCAACGGCGCATTCCTTGGCAATGCGCACCAGAAGCGATCCCTGCAATTCCATTTCGGCCTTGAGAAGGCCTCCCGCCGAGGCAAGGCGGCTTGCTTTCAGGGAATTCGAGCACACCAGCTCCGCAAGCCCCTCGCTGTGATGCGCGGGGGAATACTTCTTCGGCTTCATTTCATAAAGCTGCACATCAATGCCCGCCTCTGCCAGCGCCCATGCCGCCTCACATCCGGCCAGGCCGCCGCCGATCACTGACGCCTGCATCATTTCAGACTCCTCTGGTAGCCGCAGCCTTCCTTCTCGCATACCAGCATGCCGGACTTGCCGCCCTTCTGGAACAGGGAACAGCCGCAGTCAGGGCATTTCTCCTCGACCGGGACATTCCATGTCATGAAGGTGCATTCCGGATAGCCGGAGCAGCCGTAGAAGGTGCGTCCGCGCTTGGATTTCTTCTGCACGACCTTCTTGCCGCATTTCGGGCAGGTGCCGCCGGTCTCCTGAATGATCTGCTTGGCATTCCGGCACTCCGGGAATCCCGGGCAGGCCAGGAATTTGCCGTAGGGGCCGATCTTGATGACCATATTGCGGCCGCACTTCTCGCAGACCACATCGGTCTCCTCGTCCGGGATCTTGACATGCTTGCCCTCCATCGCCTCCTCGGCGGTTTTGAGGGTGGCATCAAAATCGTCATAGAACGTGCGCAGCATGTTCACCCAGTCGGTGGTACCCTGCTCGACATTATCGAGCTCAGTCTCCATCTTTGCCGTGAAATCCGCATCCACAATATGCGCAAAATGTTCCTTCATCACCTGGGTCGTGACCTCACCGAGCACCGTCGGCTTGAGCTGCTTGCCGTCGCGCTCGACATACATTCTCGCCAGGATCGTGGTGATGGTCGGCGCATAGGTAGACGGACGGCCGATGCCGTTTTCTTCAAGTGCCTTGATGAGGGTGGCTTCGGTGAATCTTGGCGGGGGCTGCGTGAAATGCTGGTTGCCTTCAAGGCTGACGACGCCGAGCTTATCCTGCATTTCCAGCGGCGGGAGCATCTTCTGATTCTCCTCCTCGGTCTCGTTCTTCTCCTCATAAAGCACGGTAAATCCGTCAAACTTCACGGAATAGCCCGATGCCTTGAAGGTGCATTTGTCTGCGTCAATATCCACAGAAATGGTATCGAGCAGCGCATTGGCCATCTGGCTGGCGATGAAGCGCTCCCAGATGAGCTTATACAGCTTGAACTGGTCGTCTGTCAGATTGTTTCTGACCTTCGACGGCGGCAGATCAGGCATGGTCGGACGGATGGCTTCATGCGCATCCTGTGCGCCCTTCTTGGCCTTGAAGACACGCGGCTTGTCGGGCAGGTAGCTGTCTCCCCATGTTGCCTTGATGTAATCCGCTGCCGTCTGCTGGGCATCTGCCGAAATACGCAGCGAATCGGTACGCATGTAGGTGATCAGGCCGACAGCACCCATGCCGTCAATATCCACGCCTTCATACAGCTCCTGCGCGGCCTTCATGGTGCGCTTCGACTGGAAGCCGAGACGCTTGGACGCCTCCTGCTGCAAGGTCGAGGTGATGAACGGCGGTGCCGGCTGCTTCTTCGTGACGCGCTTCTTGATCGCGGTCACGATGAAATCCGCCTGCTTCAGCCGTTCGAGCAGGCCGTTTGACTGTGCCTCGTTTTCAATTTCGATCTTCTTGCCGTCCACAGCCGTCAGCTTGGCATTGAAGGACTTGTCGCTGCGCGGGGAGGTGAGTACGGCATCAATGCTCCAGTATTCCTTCGGCTCGAATGCCCGGATCTCTTCCTCACGATCCACGATCAGGCGGACTGCCACCGACTGCACACGCCCCGCCGACAGGCCGCGCTTGACCTTTTTCCACAGGAACGGGCTGAGCTTGTAGCCCACGAGACGATCCAGAATGCGCCGTGCCTGCTGGGCATTGACCAGATCAATGTCGATCTTGTGCGGGTTTGCCATACCGGACTGGACACCGGTCTTGGTGATCTCATTGAAAGCCACGCGGTTGTCGGCATTCATATCCAGATGCAGCATTTGTGCCAGATGCCAGCTGATGGCCTCTCCCTCGCGGTCAGGGTCCGTTGCGAGGTAGACGCAGTCGCTTTTCTTGGCGCGTTTCTTGAGATCCTTGATGACCTCCTCCTTGCCCTTCATATCGAGGTAGTGCGGGGCAAAATCATGCTCCACATCCACGCCGAGCTTGGACTTGGGAAGATCGCGGACATGCCCCATCGAGGCGATCACCTCATACCCGGGGCCGAGATATTTCTGAATGGTCTTGGCCTTCGCCGGAGACTCCACAATCACTAAATTAGACATAGCTTCGCTGCACCGTGCAGCGCACACTCCTTTCAGGGTTACACCCGGTTCTACCCGGATCAGTTCAGATCCTCACACAGCGTGTAAATATCCCGCTGCGTATTCTCGATCAGGCCCATCAGCTCCGCCTCTGTCACCAGCATAGAGGCTGCCGAAAAATCCATCTCCAGCAGCATACAGATCGCATTGAGATTCTGGCCGCCGTTTGCAAGCAGCTTCACCAGACGCTTCTGCTCCTCTGTCAGTCCCTCCGGCAGCTTGCGCGGCTTTGCAGCGGCTTCCGGCTTTTCGGCAGGAGGGGCTGCGGGCTTTGCAGCGGTTCTTTTCGGGGATGCTGTCTTCTGCTTCTCATCGCCTCTGCCAAAGAGCATCGAATCCTGTGTCCGCGTTGTCAGCTCCTCGTCGAACATGGCCAGGCGGTGGGGATATTTCAGGTAATAGCTGTACAGCACATCCGCATGGTTGAACACCGGGAATGCGCCGTCCCGCAGGTAGCTGTACACGCCGCTGTAACGGGTGTCAAACAGGTCATGCGGCGGGATGCAGAACACCTGCTTGCCCTGCTCGCAGGCAAGATTTGCCGTGATGAGTGAGCCGCTTCTTGCACCGGCCTCCGTCACCAGCACTGCCTCGCTGATCCCCGCAAGAATGCGGTTGCGGACAGGGAAATTGCCGCCGAAGGGTCTGGTGCCGGGGAAATACTCCGTAATGAGCAGCCCCTTTTCCGCCATCTGCCCGCGCAAAGCGCCGTTCCCCGTCGGGTAGTCAATATCAATGCCGCAGCCCATTACACCAATGGTCGGCATGCCCTCGTCAAGCGCGGACTGGTGGGCAATGCTGTCGAGTCCCAGCGCACATCCGCTGACCAGGATCAATCCGCAGCGTGCCAGGTCATGGCAGAGCCATGAAGCGACCCGGCAGCTGTATTCCGAGGGGTTGCGTGTGCCGACGACCGTCAGCAGCAGCTTTTCATGCAGGAGCGACACATCGCCGCGGTAGAAAAGCACGACCGGCGGATTGTAGATATGCCGCAGACTTTCGGGATAGCTCTTGCTGTCCCATGTCATGATTCCGATTCCGTTTTTCTCGCAATACGTCAGAAGCTCCTCCGCCTTGTGCAGACTTGTCTGCCGCAGGCGGCGTTTTTCCGAAGTATCCAGCAAAGCGCAATCCGGATCATGCAGTGTATAAAACAGATCCCGGCAGCTCCCCTGATGCCTTGAAAGCTCAAGCGGCTTGGGGCTTGCCGTCCCGAAGATCATTTCCAGCCACAGCCAGCAGACCTTATTTTCCGGATCCGGTCCCAGGGATTCATACATTCGCTTCCCCTCCCTTCATCATTTCCCACATCAGGATCCCCGCCGCCATTGCCGCATTCAGGGATTCGGCATGGCCGGGCATCGGGATAATGAGTTTTTCTTCACAGACATTGACGGCATCCCCGGAAAGGCCGTTGCCTTCATTGCCGATCCACACGGCACAGCCCTTTCCAAGTTGAAGCGCAGTGACCGGCTTGGCATCCTGATGCAGCACGGCCGCATAGGAACGGATCCCCTTTTCCTGCAGGAACAGCGACAATGCCTGCGGAGGCGGTGCCTGGTAGACCGGCAGCCGGAAGATCGCCCCCATCGTCGCACGGACGACCTTGGGGCTGAGCACATCACAGCATTTGCAGCAGAGCACGGCGTCGATGCCGAATGCATCCGCCGTCCGCAGGATCATGCCCATATTGCCGGGATCCTGAAGCTCATGCAGGACAAGATACCGCCCGTCCGGCCGGAGCGTTTTGGAGTCAAAGCTCATGACCGTCTGGTAGCAGAGCGCAAATACACCCTGCGGATGCTCTGTTTCCGAGAGATGCTTCCCGAGCGCATCCGAAATGATGACCGGCTTTGTGATGCCGTCGCGCAGCTCCCCGGCATATTTGGCAGCGGCAAATTCCGTGACATACAGGGAAGCACATCTGCCCTCCTGCAACGCCTCGGCAACCAGGCGCAGTCCCTCCACGGCAAAGACATGCTCCGTGTTCCGGTACCGCTTATCCTCGCAGATGCGCCGATACCGGCGGATCAGCGGATTATCCTTCGATGTGATGACTGTATCCTGCGCCATGTCTGCACCCCCTGCAAAAAACTTCAAGAAAAATGCCAAAAACCACGCTCTTCACTCATCGTAAAAGAGCGTGGTCTGATGATACCGCGGAAATCAGAGAGCAGCCTTTGCCTTCTCAACGATGGCAGCAAAGCCCTCTGCATCATGAATAGCGATCTCGGAGAGCATCTTTCTGTTCAGAGTGATGCCAGCCTTCTTGCAGCCGTTCATGAAGGTGGAATAGTTCATGCCATTGAGCTTGGCAGCAGCAGAGATTCTGGTGATCCAGAGCTGACGGAAGTTTCTCTTCTTCTGTCTTCTGCCGATGTATGCATACTGGCCGGACTTCATAACGGCCTGCTTGGCCATCTTGAAGTGCTTGCTCTTTGCGCCGAAGTAGCCCTTAGCCAGCTTCAGAGTCTTGTTTCTTCTCTTACGGGTCATCATTGCACCTTTAATGCGTGCCATATTTCATTACCTCCAGTGATATGTTCGTGCAGCCTGAAATGCTGCGTGGCCTTTGTTTTCTTGCGCAGATCTGCGCGGTCTTCTGTGTTTCCGTTCCGTTCGTTTCCGAATCAGAGATACGGAACGAGCTTCTTGATAGTCGGAGTATTGGTTACGTCAGCCACGCCTGCACCTCTTGCGATTCTCTTGCGCTTGGTATCCTTCTGGGTCAGTCTGTGACGCTTGTTGGTGTGCTGATACTTCACCTTGCCGTTTGCCGTCAGCTTGAAGCGCTTCTTGGCACCGGAATGGGTCTTTACCTTGATTTTCTTTGCTGCCTTAGCCATAACTAAGATCCTCCTTCTGGTTGATTGAAAAAAGTTGATATGGAATCCGCTGCCCCGGCATGCCGGGATCGTGCAGCTTACTTGGATGCCTTAGGAGAGATGAACATGACGATGCTCCGGCCTTCCATCTTTGCCGGCTTATCGACCACGCCGTATTCACCGCACGCTTCCTTGAACCGGTCAAGCAGCTCGGCTCCGAGCTCCGGGTGGGCAATGGCACGTTTTCTGAAGCGGACGGAAACCTTGAGCTTATCGCCGCCCTTCAGGAACTTGATTGCCTGATTGACCTTCGTCTCGAAGTCATGCGTATCAATCGCGGAAAACATACGGATCTCCTTGATCGACATGACCTTCTGGTTCTTCTTGGCTTCCTTCTCGCGCTTCTGCTGCTCAAAGCAGAACTTGCCGTAATCCAGAATACGGCATACCGGCGGCTTTGCCTGCGGCGCGATCTTCACCAGATCCAGATTCTTCTCAAAAGCGAGCTTCAATGCGTCGTGTGCGGACATCACACCAAGCTTCTGACCATCCGTGTCAATGACAAGGATTTCCTTATCCCGGATCATTTCGTTGATCTGAATGTCCTTATTGTCCTTACTGTCCTTGCTAATTGCGGGCACCCCCAAGCATTTGAATTTTAAAACAAGTAAACGCTGAATCCCGGCAGATCGGAACTGAGAACAGGAGAAACGAAAAAAGACGCTGCATTAGATAATACAGGCGTCTGATGCTTCCCCGCTCCCCGAATCTCTTGTTCAGGATTGTTCAGGCAATAGATTTTGTCAGAAAATAGATTTTAAAAATTATTTTTTTAATCTAAATCTCAAAATCGCCGGAACAGCGGAAGTATTGACCTTCAGGCAGCTTGCTTCTGACAAGCGCCCTGCGGTGAGCCACATCAGTGTCTGCTTTGTTTTCTTGTCTATTATACCCCATCCGGCCATATTTGTCAAGTGTTTTTTTCAAAAAATCTGCCGGTTTTCAAAAAAAGCGGGGAATCCTGCTCCTTTTTCCGCTTCTGACGTATTGACAACAGGCGGAATTTCATGTATAATAATGATGGGGTATAGTGTGCAGATCCCCTCCGACATCTTTGCAGTATTACATCTTGTGTATTTTCATAACGATTTGCAGACAGCGATTTTTTTGAAAGCTGGTGAGTTCATGAAAACATACAAGCCCTGTCGCAGGCATTCCGCCGGCGGTTTTACCCTGGTGGAGCTGATCGTGGTCATTGCGATCATCGGTGTATTGGCCGCCTTCCTTGTACCGTCATTGATCGGCTATGTCAAGAAAGCCCAGAAGCGTGCGGATCTCTCCAGTGCGCGGCAGATCTACAGCGATGTGATGATGGTTCTCCTTGATGAAACCAAATACATCTGCTATCACACCAGCGCCAATCCCGCCAATATGTACGAGGCCACACCCTACCAATCCTTTTACGGCGGTGGAAGCACAACACGTTTCTCGTCCGGTTCCACGCTCTCTCTGAACGATTCCAATAATATCGTGACGTATGAGTACGGCATCAGCGTAATTTGCGCGATTGACGCCAATCCGAACAGTCACAACTGGAACAAGAGTGCCTGGACAGGCAACATGGAACGCTCCGGCTTCTGCCAGGCGCTCAATTCGCTTGAAGAGCTTCATATCAAGCGGAATCTGAACCAGAAGATCCGTCTGCACTGCTCTTCCGACAAAGGATATAAATACAACAGATGGTTTATTGTAACCCGCCGGGACAATCCCGATGCCATTGAAATCTGGATCGGCACAGACGGTGCCCAGTACGAAACCGGGCCCATTTTCCGCCTGTACCCCGACCCCGATCCCGAATATAATTAAAGACACAGGAGCATTCATGTCAGAAGCAATTGTAAGTATTTCCCATCCGTCACAGCTCCCGGAAATCATCGGGAGCTATGACGAGAATTTCACCATTCTGCAGCGCGAATTTGACGTTGTTCTGTTCTGCCGCGGCGCAGATGTGCATATTACAGGAGAGGAGGCACAGACCGCGAAGGCTGCCTCCGCGCTGCGTCTGCTCGAGGATCTGGCTGCCAAGGGGCAGCATCTGACGGAGCAGACCGTCCGGTATGTGATCTCAATGGTCGCTGAGGGCGAGGCGGAATCCGTCCGCGATCTCGGCGGCGACGGCATCTGTGTCACCACCAGCGGCAAGGTCGTGCGTCCGAAAACCGTCGGCCAGAAGCAGTATGTCGATGCCATTAAAAAGCATACCATTACCCTCGGCGTAGGGCCTGCCGGCACCGGCAAGACTTATCTGGCCGTGGCACTTGCGGTTCGGGCATTCAAGGCGCATGAGGTGCAGAAGATCATTCTCACCCGCCCTGCCGTGGAAGCCGGCGAACGGCTCGGATTTCTGCCGGGCGACCTGCAGAGCAAGGTCGATCCCTATCTGCGGCCGCTGTATGATGCGCTGTTCGATATGTTCGGCGCAGATGCATTCGCCAGACATATGGAAAAAAGTGTGATCGAGGTGGCGCCGCTTGCGTACATGCGCGGCCGGACGCTCGATGACGCCTTCATCATTCTCGATGAAGCACAGAATACAACCTCGGAGCAGATCAAAATGTTCCTGACGCGCCTGGGATCGAACAGCAAAATGGTCATCACAGGCGATGTGACACAGATCGACCTGCCGGAAAAGCGCAAATCCGGCCTGATCGAAGCCATGAAGGTACTGCGGCATGTGGAGGGCATCTCCACCATCCGCTTCACCGAGCGGGATGTCGTCCGGCACAAGCTGGTGCAGGACATCATCCGCGCATATGAATCTTATTACAAGGAAGGGAGAAAATCCTAATGCAGCAAACAGGCAAGCTCAAAGTGAGCATCAAGAACAACCAGAATTCCGTGAAAATTCCTTCCGGCATCCGCCTTCTGATCCGGCGCTGCTGTCATGCCGTCCTGATCTCGGAGGGCTTCACCCAGAATGCGGAGGTCAGCGTTTCTTTCGTCTCCAATGCGGAGATCCGCCGTCTCAACAAATCCTTCCGCAACAAGGACAGCGTGACGGATGTACTGTCCTTCCCGCTGACCAGCGAGGACGGCACCATTGAGATCGATGCCGAAAACGGCTACGTCATGCTCGGTGATGTGGTCATTTCCATTGAGACCGCTGTCAAGCAGGCAAATCTCTACGGCCATTCGCTCTCGCGTGAGATCGGATTCCTGACCGTACATTCCATGCTGCATCTGCTCGGATACGATCACGAAACCAGCCCGCTCGACGAGCGCATCATGCGTGAGAAGGAGGAGGCTGTGCTTGAAAAGCTCGGCATCTCCCGTGAAATGACATTCACGGACGGCGAGGAGCAGTAACATGACAAAATCGGTTTTCCTGACCCTCTCCGGCCGGACAAATGCCGGAAAATCCACGCTGCTCAATGCCCTGATCGGTGAGAAGATCGCTTCGGTCAGCAGCAAGCCGCAGACCACGCGCACCCGCATTACGGGCATCCTGACGAAGGATGAAACGCAGTACGTCTTCATTGACACCCCCGGTCTGCACAAGCCCAAGACCAAGCTCTCCTCCCACATGCTCAAGGCCGCACAGGATTCGGCAAAGGATGCGGATGTGGTGCTGTACGTCATCGACTGCACCAAAAAGCTGCATGAGCAGGACGAGGAAATGCTGAAGGCCATTACCGACCGGCATATCCAGTGCATCATCGTCGTCAACAAGGTGGATCTGCTGACAGACAAATCTGCCATGATGCCGCTGCTGCTGCGGCTGGAGAATACCTACCACCCCCACGCCATCATTCCGGTGAGCGCCCAGACGAAGGACGGGATCGACGAGATCATGCAGGTTGCTTCGGAGCTGGCGCAGCCGTCGGTGCATTTCTTCCCGGATGATTCGTTCACCGATCAGCCGGAACGGGTGCTGGCAGCGGAAATGATCCGCGAGAAGATCCTGCGCCTGCTCAATGACGAGGTGCCGCACGGCATCGCTGTCACGGTCGAAAAGATGCGTGAGCGCGATGACAAGGATCTGCTGGATATTTCGGCTGTGATCTACTGCGAGCGCGAATCCCACAAGGGCATCGTGATCGGCAAGGGCGGCTCCATGCTGAAAAAGATCGCCAGCGCTGCGCGGCATGATCTGGAGCAGTTCTTTGAGATCCAGGTCAACCTCCAGTGCTTTGTCAAGGTCAAGGAGGACTGGCGCAACAAGGAAGGGCTCATCCGGAGCTTCGGACTGACGGAAGAATAATTCCGCTCATATTTTACCTTCCCGCGGGCATACTACCGGTGGGAGGGATGTACGATGGATGAGCTCTGGGCACAGTTTCAGGCAAGCGGCAGCGTGGCAGATTATCTGGCCTATGCTGCCATCAAGGAGATAGAACATGCTGACAGTGAAAGGCGTCGTGCTCAATCAGAGAATGACCGGCGAGCAGGACAGATTCATTGATGTCCTGACCGCAGATTACGGCGTACTGGAAATTCTGGTCAAGGGCGCCGGCAAGCTCAACAGCAAGACCGGCAGCGCTACGCAGCTCTTTGCGTATTCAGAATTCTGTCTGGCCGATAAGAAAGGCAGATCCGGACGGGCGCGGATGCTCAACAGCGTCTCGCCCATCCGGATCTTTTACGAGCTGCGGCAGTCGGTGACGGCGGTCGCGCTCGCTTCGTATTTTTCACAGGTATTGCAGTTCGCGGTGCTGCCGCGTGCAGGCGTGCCGGAGCTTCTGCGGCTGATGCTCAACTGTCTGCATTTTCTTTCGCAGAAGGATGCGGACGAGGCGGCGGTCAAGGCCGTCTTTGAACTGCGCACCGCAGCGCTTCTCGGCTTCATGCCGGACGTCATCATGTGCCGTGCCTGCGGCACCTATCTGCCGGAGGCGCTTACCTTTTACATTGAGGACGGGTATTTCGTCTGCCGGGACTGCGAGGAGCCTTCCGAGATCCCGCGTCCCGCTGTGGAAATGCCTGCGGGAACGCTGCAGGCGATCCGGCATATCGTATTGTCGGATTTTGAAAAAATCTTTTCCTTCCGGATTTCGGAAAAATGCAGAGAACCGCTTTGCCGGTTTGCAGAGGAATTCCTGCAGTATCACATCGACCGGAGGATGGGGGCGCTGGAGTATTACCACGCCGTTGCGCCGCCGCTTTCCGGATACACCACATAGATTCAGACGAAGGGGGCAAAGCCCCCTTCTGTGCAACCGGAATGTCACAGATACAAGGAGTACATCATGCAACCTTTTGAACAAGTCCTGGAGCTGGACAAGGTGCTCGAAAGAGCTGCCGCATTCACCTCCAATGAAACCAGCAGAAAGATGATGCTGGATACCCGCCCTTCGACCGATCTGGCCGAGGTACAGCGGGAGGTACAGAAAACCGATGACGCACTGACGCTCGCCATGCAGTTCGGTACACCGCCCTTTACGGGCTTCAAGGATATCTGCAACATGGTCACACGCGCTGCATCCGGCGCAAGACTTTCCCTGCGCGACCTGATGGATGTGGAGGATCTGCTCCGGCAGGTGCAGGCGCTTCACAGCTGGTACGGGCATTGCAGCGGAACAGTGACCTCGCTGGATTACCTGTTTTCGCTGGTCGTGCCGGCAGATGACCTGCTCACGACGCTCGAACGCTCCATTGTCTCCGAGGAGGAGCTTGCCGATTCCGCAAGCCCCACCCTCGCAGAGATCCGCCGCAAGCTCACCCGGCAGCGGGCACACCTGCGCGATACCCTTGACCAGATGATCCGCAATAAGACCATGCAGAAGTACCTGCAGGACAATACCGTTACCATCCGTGACGGCCGCTTCGTGCTGCCGGTCAAGGCAGAATACCGCAGCCAGGTCGCAGGTCTGATCCACGATACCTCCTCCTCCGGAGCCACGCTCTTCATTGAGCCGATGCAGATCGTCGAGGCCAACAACGACATCCGTCTGCTGGAAAGCCGCGAGGTCGAGGAAATCGACCGCATCATGCAGAAGCTCTGTGCGGCTGTCGGCGCCGAAGCCGACCTCCTGCGCCGGCTTCATGCCACCTGTGCGGAGCTGGATTATTACTTCGCCAAGGCCAATTACGGCGCTTCCCTCAAGGCCACGCGCCCTGCCATCAGCGATGACGGCGTGATCGAGCTGAAAAAAGCCCGCCATCCCCTGCTCGACCAGAGCAAGGCTGTCCCGATCAATCTCGCCCTCGGCAGCGAGCACAATGCCCTCATTGTCACCGGCCCGAACACCGGCGGCAAGACCGTCGCCCTGAAAACCGTCGGGCTGCTGACAGCCATGACGATGTGCGGTCTGTTGATCCCGGTCACGGACGGCAGCCGCATCTCGGTATTCCGGCATATCCTTGCGGACATCGGTGATGCGCAGAGCATTGAACAGAGCCTTTCCACATTCTCCTCCCATACGTTGAATGTTGTCGAGATCCTGCGGGAATCCGATGATTCCACGCTGGTGCTCCTCGATGAGCTCGGCGGCGGCACGGATCCGGTCGAGGGTGCCGCGCTTGCCATTGCGGTGATCGACTATCTCAAGCAGGCCGGTGCCAAGCTGATGGTCACGACCCATTACCAGGAGCTCAAGCTCTATGCGGCCGATACGCCGGATGTGGTCAATGCCTCCTGCGAATTCGACACCGCTACACTGAAACCGACCTATCGCCTCATCATCGGATCGCCCGGCAAATCGAATGCATTTGCCATTTCCGGACAGCTCGGCATTCCCAAGGTCATTCTTGACCATGCACAGTCGCTTGTCTCCGAAGAAAACCGGCGGTTCGAGCATGTCATTTCCCGCTACGAGGAAGCACGCAAGGCGCTTGAAGCCGAACGCGAGGAGGCTGCAAGACTGCGTGCCGAAGCGCAGGCCTACCACGATGAATGGCAGGAGAAGCGTGACAATGCCGCCAAGGAGGAAAAGGAGCTTCTCGAACGTGCCTCCGAGCAGGCAAGCCGCATTGTGGAATCGACCAAGGCACAGTCCAATGCCCTGCTTGACGAGCTCAACCAGCTTCGCCGCGAAAAGGACAAGGCAGATTTTTCTGCGCGTGTCTCTGCCGTCAAGAGCGGCAGCACCCAGACGCTGCGGGATATGTACAAGACTGCCAATCCCGTGATCGGATCCCTCAACGAGAAGGGCGAATACGTCCTTCCCCGCCCGCTGAAAAAGGGCGATGCCGTTCTGATCGCCGACCTGAATCAGGAAGCGACCGTCTCCGGCGAGCCGGATGCATCGGGAAATGTATTCGTGCAGATGGGCGTCATGAAAATGAAGATCCAGACGGAACGCCTGCGGCTGCTTGACAAGTCCAAGCAGAATGAGCAGCAGAAAAAGCAGAAGCAGAAACGCGGTCAGGTATCCGTCAAGGCACAGCGGAAAAGCTCGATGGAGCTTGACATCCGAGGCTATGCCTGCGATGACGGCGTTCATGAGATGGAGCAGTTCATCGACGGCGCCATCATGGCCAATATCGGCACTGTGACCATCATCCACGGCAAGGGCACCGGCCTTCTGCGCAAGGCAGTCCAGCAGCGCCTGAAATCCATGAAATGCGTCAAGGCCTTCCGCAGCGGAACCTTCGGAGAGGGCGAGGAGGGCGTCACTATTGTAACGCTCCGGTAAATTGCATCAGCATCCGCTCATGTCCCGGTAATGCCGGAAATGAGCGGATTTTTTCATAAATTACTACATTTTGTTCATAATTTTTCTATTGTACAATCTGCTGCAATCTGATACAATAAAATTATATAGAAGTACAAAGCCCGACATAGAAAGGGGGCTGTTTATGAAGGAAAGAAAACGGCTGGCCGTACTCATGACCAATGTCAGCCAGCGCTACCAGCAGCTGCTTCTGGAAGGGATCCAGAAACAGGCCTTTGCACTTGATTATGACGTGGCAGTCTTTACACCGTTCATGTGTCACGATACCCTGAGCGAATACCAGCGCGGAGAGAACTGCATTTACTCCCTCCCGCATTATGCATCCTTCGATGCCGTACTGTATGCACCGTGCTCGTTTTATAATGACAACGCCCGTGCCATTGTCGAAAATTCCTTCCGGAACTGCGGCAGGCCGGTGATCGCACTTGAAAGCGACAGCGAGGAATGGAACGGCATCATGATGGATGACCGCAGCGCCTTTGAATGCGTTACCGCGCACCTGATCGAAACACACAGTCTGCGGCATATTCTTTGCCTGACCGGATTTGAAGGCAATCTCCAGGCAGAACGACGTGCGCAGGGCTACCGCGACGCTATGGAAAAGCATGGCCTTCCCGTAGAGGACGGCTGGGTCATTTACGGGGATTTCTGGACATCTGCCGCCGAAGCACTTGCAGAAGAGATTGCTTCCGGCAAGATCGAACGTCCGGAGGGCGTGATCTGCTGCTGTGACAAGGTCGCCCTCACCCTCTGCAACCGGCTGATCGAGCTGGGCGTCCGGGTACCGCAGGACATTCTCATCATGGGGTATGATGCGGGAGATGAAGCAGAGGAAAACGTTCCCTCGCTGACGACCTATGTACCGCCTGTTTCCTACATGGGCGTGGAGGGTGTGCTGCGGGCGCATCTGCTCATTACCGGACAGCAGGCAGAACCCGTCATGCGGGATCGCGGACGGCTCATTCCTGCGGAAAGCTGCGGCTGCGGCAAGGATTTTCTCCGGAAATTCGAGGAGCGGCAGCAGGAGATCCACAATACCGAGGAATTCCGCAAGCTCTTCGAGGATGTCCCGATGGCGGAAAAGCTCAATTCCACGACCACCCTCAACGAGCTGCTTGAAAAGATCATGGATCATTTCTACCTCATCAACGGCTGGCGGGACTGGTATCTGTGCCTGTGCGACCAGTGGGACGATCTGTCCATGAATACCGGCAACAGCGCCGATTACGACCATTACACCGACAAAATGCACCTGCGCATTACCTGCACCGATCAGGTCGGGCGGATCGTTGACGAACCGTTTGACCTGCAAGACCTCCTGCCCGCGCTGCATGAGAAGTGCAGCCGGCCGCGCACCTTCTTCTTTACGCCGCTGCATTTCAATGAGCGCTGCTTCGGGTATGCCGCCCTCGGCCTCGGTGAGCGCACCGTCAGCTTTGATGCACTCTACCATAGCTGGACGCGCAATCTCAACAATGCACTCGAATTCATGCGCATCCGCAATAATATGAACAGCATCAACCAGCGTCTTCTCGCCTCCTCGATGCGTGATGCCCTCACGGGCATCTACAACCGGCAGGGCTTCAACCAGTATGCCGCCGAGACCTTTGCAAGGGCACAGGAGCTCCCCGGAAAGATGCTGCTTGTCATTGCCGCGGATCTTGACTGTCTGAAGGTCATCAACGATACCTACGGCCATGTGGAGGGTGACAACGCCATCAGCATTGTGGCAAATGCGCTCAATACCTGCGCGGAATGCGGCGAGATCTGTGCGCGAACCGGCGGCGATGAATTTCTGGTCATCGGCTGCGCGGCATACACCGAAGAGCTTGCAGAGGAATACATCTGCTATATCCAGCGCTACCTCGAACGCTACAACGCCGCCTCCGGCAAGCCCTACCAGGTCGAGGCCAGCATCGGCTATGTCCTGCGGCAAGTCACGGCAGAAGATCTGCTCCAGCCGATCCTTGACGAGGCGGATTCCCTCATGTACGCCAACAAGGTGGCACGCAAGAAAAACAGAGAGTAACCGGGATCACCCGTTACCATAGAAAGAAATCATTTCAGGAAAGGAAGAGGATTTATGAAGAAGCATCTCCAAAGGCTGCTTGCTGCCGGGGCAGCGTTCTCTGTGCTTGTGCAGAGCAGTGCGCTGACTGCATTTGCAGGCGAGCAGCTCGGACAGTCGGATTTCTCGGAGGGTGTGGGTCTGCCGTGGCACATCTGTGAATCGGCGACCGGCAAGATGGATTTTTCCATTGACGGGGGCACCTACAACATTACCGTCGTCAACCCCGGCGGCCGCTCGAACGGCGGCGAGGATCGCTGGGACTGCCAGTTCCGGCATCGCAATCTGACACTCACCTCCGGCCATACCTACCGCATGACTTACAGCGTATGGGCAAGCAATTCCGGCTGGCTCTATACCAAGATCGGAGACATGACCAATGACGATGCAGAGCTCTGGCATTCCAACGGCAATATGCTGAATATGACCTACACTGAGAATGCCTCCCAGGCGGACATCGAATCCGCACTCCGTTCCGCACAGCCGAACGGCCAGTGGGGCGATTACAATGCATGGCAGGGCGTCAACATCAACGGCAACCAGTGGAACACCTTTGCATACGAATTCACCCTTGGCTCGAACGGCGAACGTGCCTCCTCGGCATCGGGCACCGGCGAATGGACATTCCATTTCGGCGGCGACGGCGAATACACGCCCTCTGTCTGCTTCCCTGCCGGCACGGAGCTGAAATTCGATAACCTGGTGCTGCTCGATATGACCGACGACAGCAATGATTATGTGGCCGAGCCCAAGTGGCAGCGTGCGGAGGTGCTGACGAATCAGGTCGGCTACTTCCCGAATCTCGCCAAAAAGGCCACGCTCCTGTCCACCTCCGACAAGCCCGTGAAATTTGAGGTGAAGGATGCCTCCGGCAAGACGGTTTATGACGGTGAATCGGCTGTTCACGGCTTCGATGCGGATTCCGGGGATACAGTGCATATTCTGGATTTCTCCGCGCTCAATGACGAGGGCACCTACACCATCGTTACCGCAGACGGCGCGGAAAGCCGCGAATTTTCGGTCGGCATTCTTGATACCTATTCCGGGATGCTCTATGACGCGCTGAATTATTTCTATCAGAACCGCTCCGGTATTGCGATCGAATCCCAGTACATCACCTCCGGCGATGCCGCTTCCCTGGCGCGTGCGGCAGGACACACCTCCGATATTGCGACGATCGAACAGACCTGGGGCTATTCCGCTTCCTCCGGCACGCAGGATGTGACCGGCGGCTGGTATGATGCGGGCGACCACGGTAAATATGTCGTCAACGGCGGCATTTCCCTGTGGCTGATGCAGAATGAATATGAGCGTGCCATGCTGCGCGGCGAGGATGCAGCCTATGCAGACGGCTCCATGAATATTCCGGAAAATAACAACGGCTATCCCGACCTGCTCGATGAAGCACGGTATGAGATGGAATGGATGCTCAAAATGATCGTCAAGGACGGCGACTGCAAGGACATGGTCTACCACAAGGTGCATGACATCAAGTGGACTGCACTGGCGGTAGCACCGGCAGACGATCCGGAGGAGCGCATTCTCAAGCCCCCGACAACGGCAGCGACCCTGAATCTGGCTGCCTGCGCTGCACAGAGCAGCCGTCTCTGGCAGGACTATGATGCAGCGTTTGCGGACGAATGCCTGACGGCTGCGAAAAACGCCTATGAAGCGGCAAAGAAGCATCCGGAAATGTATGCACCCCTTGACGAATCCGTCGGCGGCGGTGCCTACGGTGACGATGATGCACAGGACGAATTTTACTGGGCAGCCTGCGAGCTGTATGCAGCGACCGGAGACAAGACGTATCTCGACGATGCGAAATCCTCCCGGTTTGCACTGGATATTCCGAGCGAGCTCAACGGCGGCGAATCCGTCGGCATTGTCGGTTCCTTTGACTGGGGACACACGGCGGCACTCGGCTCCCTGACGCTGCTGCTGCACCGGGATGATCTGGCAGAAGCCGATGCCTCCACGCTCGAGGATCATCTGAAAACGACTGCCGATTACTTTGTCAGTCTGGAAAATGCACAGGGCTACGGTCTTCCCTACGGGCCGAGCACGATCAGCTATGCCGACAGCGACAAGGGCTATGTCTGGGGCTCCAATTCCTTTGTTGCCGATAATGCGATCATTCTGGCATATGCCTACGACCTCAACGGCAATACCGATTACCTCAACGGTGTGGCATCTGCAATGGACTACCTCCTTGGCCGCAATCCGATGGATTATTCCTATGTGACCGGCTACGGCACCCATGCAGTACAGTATCCGCATCACAGATGGTGGTCGAATCTCCTTTCCGATTCCTTCCCGAAGGCACCGTGCGGCGTTCTGGTCGGAGGCCCGAATTCCGGCATGGAGGATCCGTGGGTACAGGGCAGCGGATGGAAAAAGGGACAGATCGCCCCGCAGAAATGCTACATGGATCACATCGAAGCATGGTCGGTCAACGAATGCACGATCAACTGGAATACCCCGCTTGCCTGGCTGACCTCGTACCTGTGTGAACAGGACGGCGGGATAGTCGTCGGTGCGGTCTCCCGTGCAGCGAATACCGGCGGAAACGGCACCTCCAATTCCAAGCAGACCTATGATGAGGAGGAGGCTTCTGAGATCGCGGCAACGGCTGAGGATTCCACCAAGCCCGCCAAGAAATCCGATGCCTCTGCCGATGAGGATGGACAGAGCGGCAGCGGATCGGGCAGCAATGTGCCCTGGATCGTCGGCGGCATTCTGGTCGGCCTGATCTCGCTGGAGATCTTCGCTTATCTGATTATCAAGATGATCCGCGGCGGCAAGAAATAACGAATGAACCTGCTGGATGCTTCCAGCAGGTTTTTTCTTCCACCCCTTGACAAATGCAATTTGATTTGTTATAATTAGATTGTATTCAATTCGTTTGTATCACATAGAAAGGAGCATTCCTATGCGTATCTACGATTTTATCATGAAGGACACCCAGGGCGCAGACGTATCTCTTTCCGAATATGAAGGCAAGGTGCTGCTCATCGTCAACACTGCCACCGGATGCGGCTTTACACCGCAGTATGAGGGGCTGCAGAAGCTCTATGAGGAATACAAGGATCAGGGACTTGTGATCCTCGATTTCCCCTGCAACCAGTTCGGGCATCAGGCGCCGGGTACCAACGAAGAGATCGTGAGCTTCTGCCAGCGCAAATACAAGGTATCCTTTCCGCAGTTTGCCAAGATCGAGGTCAACGGTGCCAATGCGGCGCCCCTGTACAAGTTTCTGAAGGAGCAGCAGGGCGGCGTCCTCGGGAATAACATCAAGTGGAATTTCACGAAATTCCTGGTCAACCGGGACGGTGAGGTGGTTGACCGCTTTGCGCCGACAGTCACTCCGGAGAAGCTGGAGGATCGGATCAGGGAGGTGCTGTGAGATGGCAGATCGTCCGGAATATGAGATGCTTTCGCTGAAAAATCAGCTTTGCTTTCCGCTGTATGCCTGTTCACGGGAGATCATCAAGCGGTATCATCCGTTTCTGGTCAAGCTCGATCTGACCTATACCCAGTACATTACCATGATGGTCGTCTGGGAGGAGCGCTGCATCAGCGTCAAGGAGCTCGGACAGCGGCTCTATCTGGATTCGGGAACACTCACGCCCGTCCTGAAGGCACTCGAGGCCAAGGCGCTGATCACCCGCCGGCGTTCTCCGGAGGATGAGCGGGTGCTTCTGGCAGAGGTCACCGAAGCGGGTATGCTGCTTCGTGAGGAAGCGCTTGCCATTCCTCCGGCCATGGCGGGCTGCGTGCAGCTCACCCCGGAGGAAGCCGCCGAGCTGTACCGGCTGCTGTACAAGGTGCTTGGCAAGGACACGACAAAGCCTGAATAACACAAATGCCACCCATTTCGGGTGGCATTTGTATTACTTGGTGTTTTTGACCGTCCAGCGGAAGGAGCAGTATTTCGACGCCTTCTGAATATCAAACATGTTGTTGGACAGAATGCGTGTAAAATCAAGGAAACGGTAATTTTCCTTCTGTTCCTTGTTGCCGATCATATTCTTGATGGCACTGAGGCTGGTATTCGGAGGATTGCGCTGCAGAACAACGCCGATACGATGGTTCTCCTTCATGTATTCGATGATCTCCGAAGCCATCGTCAGGTTCTTATCCGCCATGTTGTAGGTGCCGCTGTAACTGTGATCCTCTGCCGACTGTACGAAGGTCAGCAGGAAATCTACCAGATTGTGTACGCAGCACATGTGGAATCCATACTCACCGGTACGATAGATGAACTTGGTGTTGTCCTTCGGATCGGTGATCTTTGCCTCAAGATTGCCGGCGAAATTCTTGGTATACACCGGAGCGACACGCACAATTGCGATCATCATGCCGCGGGCACGGCCGATGTCCTTGATCATGGTCTGCTCGGCATCATACTTGAGCTTGGCATAATTGGTGACGGGCTTGATGAAGTCGTCCTCTCGCAGCGGTTCGCGCGTCTTGGGCATCTGGTACACCTGCGTCGTGCTGATGAGAATGAACTGCTCTACATCGTGCGCGATGGCAAAACGGTAGATAAATGCATCACACGCCGCACTCTCCCGCACCTGTGCCTCGGTGATGATGTGACCGATGTCATTATCAACCGTATCGGCCAGATGGATCACCGTATTGAACTGGTGCTTCTCGAAGACGTCAGCATATTTGCCCTTTTCTGTCGGAGCTGCCTCATAAAAGGTAAAATGCTCCTTGCCCATATTGTAATCGCTTGGCTGACGGTCTATGGCCACAACCTCACAGCCCTTTTTCAGAAAGCCGGAGCACACATGATCGCCGATCATGCCGCATCCGCCGGTAACCAGAACTTTTCTCATAGAGCCATGCCTCCCGTGATCAGAATACTATTGTTATTATTATTATAACATGTTACCAAGGGGAAATCAAGTACAAATTGTGAATAATAACGAAAATTTAAGAAAGTTCAGACTTTTTGTGTCAAAATCCATCCGGACAGCACCGGAATTGTGCTGTCCGGAGGCGTTTTGATTGGTTAGCTGTTGTTCGCGTCGTCGATCATGGTCTGTACAGGCTCCTTGATCTGTGCCAGGCTCTCATTCCACGGAGTGCCCTTGCCTGCCGCACGAACGCCGTATTCGCTCGAATCCAGCATATCTGCCAGGTCTGTGGAAACACCGGCCTTGAAGTCGATCACGCCATGTTCCAGCGCCATTTCGTCCATGGTGTTCTTCATCTCGATCATTTCCTCAGTCCAGGAATAGTCGTCCACGAACTGCTGATCGGCAATTGCCTTGATGTCGTCGTTGAGCATGGTCAGGCGCTTGCAATCGAGGAACTTGGCCACGCCGACCGGGTTGCCGCCGCCCTTGACGAAGCAGTAGGATTCCATATTGGCCGGAATGTAGTATTCGTCAGCCTCCGGATCCTTCGGCAGCGGTACGAACATGCAGTCCTCACCATAGGTCACCTGCCAGCCGGTCTGAACGCCCTTGAGATTGGTCTCGTTGGCAACGCCGTACAGACCCCACAGGCCGATCAGATAGAACAGCTCCTTGCCCTCGCCCATGTATTCGCGGTGCTCGCTCCAGCCGAAATCACCGTTACCGATGGCGATGCAGTTCTTGTTGTACAAGTCGTACAGGTAGTTCTGGACGCGCTCAATATTGGAATCCGCCAGGTTGCTGACCAGCTTGCCGTCCTCAAGGCCGACATACGGAACGCCGACCGTACCGGACAGACCGGATTCAAACCACCAGCCGTCCAGGCCGTACTTCTGGTTTTCGGGATCAACGAACTTTTCGAGCATCTCCTCGAAAACATCCCATGTCCACTCGCCGTCCTCAAACATTTCCTTCGGATCGTCGAAGCCGAGCTCCTCGACCGTCTTGCGGTTGTAAACAACAGCGCAGTTGTCACCGGTGAGCTGGGTTACTGCCATGTAGTGGTCATTGCCCCAGGCAATGGAATCATTGACATCCTTGATGTCCTTCCAGAGGTCGGAATCCAGATCAATGTACTCGTCATACGGTACGAACATGCCGCGGATGGCACCCTTCGGGAATGCGTCAAAGTTGCCGGCATAGAAGAAGTCGATGCCCTCATCGGAATTGATATAGTTGGCGAGCTGATCGTAGCGCTCGGCATAGATGCAGTTGTACCACTTGATCTCGCCGCCGTAGCGCTCCTGGAAGATGGCAAGCTCCGTCGGGGTGGATTTGCCGGTGCCGTCGGGATTGATGTCCCAGTCAGACAGCCACTTGATGGTCTTGTTGTCGCCGAGGTCGCCGGTCAGACGCTCATCGGCAGCGGCAAGGGATGCGACCTCCTCGCGGGTCTTGGAATCCATCTCCTTTGCGGAGAAATCCGGCTCAGAGACGCTGTTTGCCGAGCCGCCTGCGCAGCCGACGAATCCCATACACAGGGCACTTGCGAGAAGTGCAGAAAGAACGCGCTTGAAATTTCTCATAGGTATACTCCTGTCTCCCGTTGTGCGGGTAAAAATGGACATAATCAATGGTATTATTATACCACAAATTGTACAGAATTGCAAGACACCAATTTGCACGATTTTCTGTTCCGATTTGCACAGATATGCACAAAAACGGCGCTTTTTTACTCGGTCACATGCTCCAGCGCATGATAGAAAATGGTCTTGACATGTGCATCGGCAAGGGAATAATAGATCGTTTTCCCGTCGCGGCGGCTCTTGACCAGTCTTCCCTGCTTGAGGATCCGAAGCTGATGGGAAATGGCAGAGGCGGTCATGCCGAGCTTATCGGCAATTTCACTGACGCACAGCTCCTTGTCAAGCAGCTCATACAGAATGCGCACACGGGTCGTATCACCGAACAGCCCGAGCAGATCGGCCACACCTGCCAGAACATCCGTGTCCGGCATAGACTGCATCAGCTTGTCGATCAATGCCTGATGGTGCTGGCATTCGCCGCAGATATGTTCGTGTGGATCCATGAAAAGTCCTCCGTTTCGTGAGATCAGATCGCGGGCATCACACGGCCGCCGGATACCGGGATATAGGCACCGGTCGTGAAGCTCGCCAGATCGGACAGCAGAAAGGCCACCATCTGTGCGATTTCGGCATCTGTACCGCGTCTGCCGAGAGGCACCGTCTTGTCATAATCGGGTGCGGATTCGGTATGGTTCATCCGGTCACGTTCCGAGATCGTCCAGCCCGGTGCGACCTGATTGACGGTAATATTGTGGCAGCCGACTTCCTTGGCCAGCACGCGGATGATGCCGTCAAGGGCACGCTTGCCGGCAGTGTACGCACCGACACCGGATTCCGCCATTGCGGCGCATTCGGTATTGATGGCGACATATCTGCCCGCGCCTGCCGCGATCATATCGGGCAGGAAGGCCTTAGCCAGATGCACGGTCTGCATGGCGCAGGAATCGAACTGGCTCTGGAAATCCTCGAGCGGCTGCTCCAGAATGCTCGTCCACGGATACTGGATCACGGCATTGGCAACGATCAGCGTCGGCACGCCGAGGGATGCCTTCACGGTCTGCTGCATCTGCATGACAGACTGTGCATCGGTGACATCTGCCTGCACAGTCACGGCTCTGCGCCCCATTTCGCGCAGCTCGTTTGCAACTGCTTCGGCACGTTCCGCCCCGTGATTGTAATGCAGCGCCACATCCGCACCGCATCCGGCAAGTGTGCGGGAGATCGTGCGTCCAAGCTCCCCGGAAGCTCCGGTAACAAGGGCAATTTTTCCGGTCAGGTCAATTTGCAGCATGGCTGTCCCTCCTTTGCGTCATTGTTATTATTATACCATACGATTTGTAGATTGTCAATCCTGCAATACAGAAAGGCATTCAAAAATGAAAAAACTGGATGATTTGGTGAGTCCTGGCTGCAAAAGGAGCCCTTCTCTCCGAAAGGCTCCCGTCATTCCTGTTCCATGATCCACCGCCACGGCTTGCTTTTCCACGGCTCTCCCGCATAGTCAATGCCGACCCGTGGTGCCGTTTTCAGCTTGCAGCGAAATCCGTCATCCTCGATCCACAGTGTCTCCCCTGCCGTGAAGCTGCCGCCGTTGAGGCTCTTGTCAATTTGCAGCGCCTTCGTCAGCTTACCGGGGCCGTTGTGAATCTCCCCTGCACGCAGCAGAACGCCCTGCGGCTGCTCCGGCTCTCCGGTAATGACATTCAGCAGCGCATGCATCCCGTAGCAGAGATACACATAGATCACGCCGCTCTCCCGCCAGAGAATCGAATTGCGCGGCGTGCGTCCCTTGTGGGCATGGCAGGCTTCATCATCCGTGCCGCGGTAAGCCTCCGTCTCCGCGATGCGCTCGCGCAGCTCAGTGCCGTCCGGAAGTCGATGCACCAGGATCTTTCCGACCAGATCCGGCGCTGCTTCCAGACAATCGCGGTGGAAAAATGCCGCATCCAGGCGCATCACTTTGCCTCCAATGCTGCACAGAGCGCGGCATCCGGCTTGACGTAAAGCGTCTGCTGATTTGTGAAGATCACCTTGCCGGGCTTTGCACCGCCGGGCTTCTTCACATAGCGCACCAGCGTGTAATCCACCGGCACCTGCGCAGAATCCCGCGCCTTGCTGTGATACGCTGCAAGAATGGCTGCCTCGCGGATCGCCGTTTCGGAAGGCTGCGCACCGTCCGTCACCAGGATCACATGCGAACCAGGAATATTCTGGGTATGCAGCCACAGATCCGAACGCGCTGCCTGCTTCAGCGTAAGCTGGTCATTCTGCCTGTTATTCCGCCCGACCAGAATCGGAAAGCCGTCCGTAGAACGGTAGCACAGCGGCGGAAGCTGCTTCGGAGGCTTCTGCTTCTGGCTGCGGCTGCGGACATAGCCCTGCTGTGCCAGCTCATCCCGCAGCAGCAGCAGTTCTGCTTCGGAATCGGCACGGGTCAGGACATCAAATACGCTTTCCAGATAGGCAAGCTCCTCCTCGCCCTGCGCAATCTGCTCGGCGAGCTTGTCCTTGGCGGTCGCTGCCTTCCGGTACAGCGTGTAATACCGCTGCGCATTCTGGGCAGGCGTAAGATTCTTCTGCAAGGGAATGCGCACCTGCGGGCATTCCGGATCGTAGAAATCCTCCAGAATCGCCTCGGCATCGCCCTTTTGCAGCCGGTAGATATTTGCAGAGATCAGATCCCCAAAGCGCTTGTTCTGCTCCATCTGCTCCGTCTCCGCCAGCTCCCCGCGCTGATTTTCCAGCTTTCTGGCCGTGCGCTGCAGGCGGGTCATGATGAGCTTGAACAGGTCATTCGCCCGCTGCTTCATCCGCGCCCGAAGATCACGGGAGGCATAGAATTCATCAAGCGCCGCGCTTGCGCTCTCGCAGGGCTTGACAACCATCAATGCCCCATACTGCTGCGGCCGCAGGAAGGTGTAATCCTTCAATGCCCCCTCCGGCGTGGTCAGGATATGGAAATGGCAGTCCCCTTCCCGCAGCATCCGCGCCGTTTCATGGATCGTAAACAGCAGACGATCCTTCTGATCCTGCGTCAGCTCATGGGAACGCGCACCGTCGCGGCAGACGTAATACGACCATTCCCGTGCGAGCAGCGGCGAGATGCCCTCGCAGATGCCGACCAGCGCCTTGGAAAGCTCCGCATCCGGTGCCAGCAGCAGCGCATTGAGGATGGTGTCATCATCGGTTTCCAGAATATTCACGCGCCTTGCACGATGGGGCATTTCATAGGGAAATCCCGGCAGCAGGACGCGCTCACGGGTAATATCCGCATTGCGCTTGAGCGAGTCAATCACCTTGCCGTCCTGTCCGATCAGCACACAGTTGGAATACCGTCCCATGACCTCACAGGCAAGCGTCAGCTTCACCAGATCACCCAGCTCGCTCATGCATTCAAATTCCAGGAACAAAATGCGTTCCAGCCCGTCCTGCCGGACATCGAGCAGCCGTCCGCCGCCCAGATGCTTGCGCAAAAGCATGCAGAACATGGGCGGTGCAGCCGGATTCTCAATGGCGATATTCGTCAGATGAATGCGGGCGCTGTCGCCGGAGGTGCTGATGAGGATTTTCGCCGTTCCCTCGCGGCTTCGCAGGTGCAGGATCAGTTCGTCACGGGAGGGCTGGTGGATCTTGTCCACCCTTGCCCCGATCAATGCGGCAAGCTCCTGCCGGACTGTATAGAGATAGGCGCCGTCAAATGCCATAGTGTTCCTCCGTATTCTGAATTTAGTACATCACTTCGTCAATGCTGCGGTCTCCTGCCGTGATCCGGTAGGCCAATGCCGCCGAGATCCCGGGCAGCAGGCAAAGCACAGACAGCACCGGAATGCCGAAGCCCGGCAGCGAGGATGTCACCACATCATCGCTGAGCAGATTGCAGACGCTCAGAAACGGTGCGCACAGCAGCTTATACCACCGGTAAAACCCGTCACCGACAACGCCGGCTCGGGACAATGCCAGCAGCACGGTCAGCAGCACCGGCACAAGCATGGCAGCGATCCCGGCAATGACGGAATTTGCTCCCGAATGGCGCTTTGCCTTTTTGTCATCCTTCGCTGCCGAAATGCCGCCCTGTGCCGTCAGTGCCAGCAGAATGCCGACGGTGCAGACCGCGCTGACAATGCGGAATACTGTGCCGGAGAAGGCCAGTGTCAGATTGAGAAACAGCGTCAGCACCTCTGCCAGTACCCAAAGGCCGAGCATCCGTCCGATCGTTTTGAGCATGTGATACCTCATTTCAGTCTTGATATAAGAGAAACTCCCCCGTTTACACGGGGGAGATCATTTTCGTCAGAGATCCGGGGATCAGTCCTCGAAATCCTCGTCATCCATAGCCTCACGGATGGAGAGGGAAATGCGCTTGGAATCCTCGTCGATGTTCGTGATCTTTACGCGAACCTCATCGCCCACGGAAACAACATCCTTGACATTCTCCACGCGGCGGTCAGCGAGCTGGGAAATATGGATCAGGCCGTCAACACCCTCAACGATCTGTGCGAAGGCACCGAAGGAAGTGATGGAAACGATCTTTGCATCCGCAATATCGCCTACCTGATACTCGCTCAGGAACTTCTCCCACGGGTTGTCCTCAGCCTTCTTGTAGCCCAGAGAAATGCGGTTGTTCTCCGGATCAAGAGCCTTGATGTAAACCTTGAGCACGTCGCCCACAGATACGACCTGAGACGGATGCTTGATGCGGTTCCAGCTCAGCTCGGAAATGTGAACCATGCCGTCAATGCCGCCCAGATCTACGAATGCGCCGTAGCTGGTCAGGCTCTTAACCTCACCCTCGTACTCCTTGCCAACCTCTGCGGTCTCCCAGAACTTTGCCTTGGCAGCGTCACGCTCGCGGCGGGATACGGCACGGATGGAACCAACAGCGCTTCTTCTGCGCTCCGGAGCCTCGATGATGATGAACTTGACAGTCTCGCCCTTCAAGGAGTCGAGAGAAGCCTCTCTCGGCAGGCCGGTCTGGGATGCCGGGATGAATACGCGAACACCCTCATAGTATACGTTCACGCCGCCCTTGACGATTGCGCTGACCGGAGCCTCGAGGACAGTGCCCTCTTCCTTGGCCTTGATAACCTTGTCGAGACCTGCCTGCTCGTCTACCTTCTTCTTGGAGAGGGTAGCCATGCCGTCCTGGTCGCTGACCTTGATCACGATCAGATCCAGAACATCGCCGACATGAACCAGCTCCTCCGGCTTCTTGGTCGGATCGCCGGACAGCTCGCTTGCCGGAACAGTACCGGTCTGCTTTGCGCCGAGGTCAACCATAACCTCACTGTTATTTACGCTCATGACAACACCCTTGACTCTTGCACCGTTGCGGAGCTTGACAAAAGTCTCCTCGATCGCCTGTGCGAAGTCGATGTCCTCATCGGATGCAGCAGCTGCTGCGGTGTTTTCAGTGTTCTCTGCATTGTTGTTCAGAATTTCTTCCATCGTTGAAACAACCTCCTCAATGATTTTGGAAGGGGTGCTTGCCCCTGCCGTGATGCCGATTCGCAGATCCGGCTTTGCAGCCGCCTCCCGGATGACATCAGTTAGGTCTAAAGTGTTCAGCTCGTCCGCGTTCTCTATATGAAATGTCCTGCAATAACCGGAACAGATGTCGTAGAGCTTGACTGTGTTTGAGCTATGCCGTCCGCCAATCACGATCATCAGATCAGACTGTGCTGCAAGCGCTGCACTGTCCGACTGACGCTGTTCGGTCGCAGTACAGATGGTGTCATACACGACGATGTTCGGATCATCATCAGGAAGAACCTTTATACACTTCTCCCATATTTTATTATTATATGTTGTTTGACTTAATATGTCAATAGCTTCGCCGGAATGTTTTGAAATTTCTCCCTTTAGCACAACTTCATCTGTAAAAACAGAATAGTTTTTGTGACAATGGCCGATGATTCCCTGCACCTCCGGATGGTTCTCATCGCCGGCGATCAGGATGAAATCTCCCCGTTCCGTTGCCTCCGCAGCAATGCGGTGGATCTTGCTGACAAAGGGGCAGGTCGCATCAATGACCGGATTTCCAAGCTCGGCCAGGCGGTCATAGACCTCCCTTCCCACGCCGTGGGAACGGATCACGCAGTATTCCCCGGGTCTGAGCTCGGAGACATCCTCAATGATGCGTGCGCCTCTGGCAAGCATGTCATTGACCGCATCCGTATTGTGAATGATCGGTCCGAGGGTGGCAACCGGCTTTCCCTCGTCAAGTGCCTTGTATACCATCTGCACGGCGCGGTTCACGCCGAAGCAGAAGCCGGCTGTTTTCGTAACGGTGATCTGTGCCATTACTCCGCATCCCCCTTCATTTCAATGGCCGCCGGCTCATCCACCAGCGCCCGGATGCCATCCATGATCGGCGGCATGACATCCCGCTTGAGCGTCCGCAGCAGGTCACGTTCTGTCAGGTTCTCGTCAATCGCCAGCGTTCCTGCCGGAATCGGCTTCCCGACGCGGACAACGATCTTACTCCGGAAATGGAGCTTTCCGTCAAAATTGATGCCGACCGGCACCACATCTGTCCCTGCACGGGAGGCGATCAGCGCCACGCCTGTCTTGCCCCTGCCAACGCGGCCGTCCTTGCTGCGGGTGCCCTCCGGAAAGATCAGCAGATTCGTTCCGTGCTGCACATTGTCAATGGCCTTGTCGATCGCCGCAGTATCGCCCTTGCCACGTTCGACCGGAAATGCACCGAGGGAACGGATGAGCCAGGCAAACAGCGGCTTTTCAAACAGCTCGGATTTCGCCATGAAGCTGAACCGTCCGCGTCCGCAGAGCGTCACCAGTACGGGATCGGCATAGCTCCGGTGATTCGATGCATAGACAAATGCCCGTCCCTTGGGAATATTCTCGCGGCCTTCAATTTTCAGATTGTACCACAGGTGCATGGCAATGCGCACCAGAAATACGACGATATAATACACGCTGCACCGCCTTAATCGAGCTTTTCGCGGATCAGATCCGTGATATGCTCGACGACCTCATTGAAGCCCATGTGAGAGGAATCGACCAGAACCGCATCCTCTGCCTGCCGCAGCGGGGCGATCTCACGGTGGGTGTCATTGTAGTCGCGCTGCTCGATGTCCTTGAGAATTTCCTCGTAGGGCGGGCAGTTCGGCTTCTCGCGCAGCTCCAGATACCGGCGGGAAGCACGCTCCTCGGCGGATGCCGTCAGAAAGATCTTGAGATCGGCATGCGGGAGGACAACGGTGCCGATGTCGCGGCCGTCCATGATGATATTGTTCTCGGAAGCGATCTTCTTCTGCAGATCCAGCATCCGCTCACGGACTGCCGGAACTGCGGCAACGGCGGACGCCGCCATAGAAACCTCGGGGCTGCGGATGTAATCGCTCACATCCTCACCGCAAAGCATCACACGCTGCGCACCGGCGATGAATTTCAGCTCCACATCGACCTTGTCAATCTGCGCGGTAATGGCATCCGGCTCTGTGCAGGCATGGCGCAGCGCATACAGGCCGATCGCACGGTACATGGCGCCGGTATCCACATGGATGAAGCCGAGATCCGCAGCGACCGCCTTGGAAATGCTGCTTTTACCGGCACCGCTCGGGCCGTCGATGGCGATATTGATGGTTTTCATAACATATCTCCTTTATTCTGATCGGGATTGCTCCCGGATTTAACTAAAATGCTGTGCCTGCAAGGTAGGCTGTTGACCACGCGATCTGGAGATTGAATCCTCCCGTATAGGCATCGCAGTCAAGGATCTCCCCGGCGAAATACAGCCCCGGCATGATCCGGGATTCCATGGTCTTGGCGTTGATTTCCTTCAGGGAAACGCCGCCCCGCGTGACAATGCCCTCCTCCATCGGACGGGTGCCGCGGACAGTGAAGGCGAAATCCTTCAGCTCGCGGATGATCCGCTGCCGCTGCGGCTTGGTCAGGGAATTGCATTTCATCCGTGCCGGCAGCCCGCAGCGGCCGAGCATCGGCATGACCATGCTCGCCGGCAGCAGCCTGCGGAGCATGGAAGGCAGCTCCTTGTTCGGTGCATCCCCGATCTCCCGGAGAATGCGCTTGTCAAGCTGCTCCTCCGTCAGCGCGGGCTTCAGGTCAATATGGAGCGTATAGGTTCCGCCCTTCTCCAGATGTGCCGAAGCACTCAGGACAAGGGGACCGGATACGCCGAAATGCGTAAACAGCATTTCACCAAGCTCCTGCCAGACGGTCTTTCCGTCGCGTTTCAGGGTAAGCGTCACATTTTTCAGGGAAACGCCCATCATTTCCGCGCAGTCGCGTTCAAGCGTTTCAAGCGGGACAAGCGAGGGCAAAATATCCGTAACGGTATGCCCGGCCGCCCTGGCCATGGCATAGCCGTCGCCCTCCGAACCGGTGCCGGGATAGGTCGCACCGCCGACGGCGAGGATCACACGGTCTGCATGGTAGTTATGCTGTCCTGCATGAACCCCGGTGCATCGTCCCTGCGCATCCGTCAGCAGACGGTCGGCACGCCCGCGCACGATCTCCACATGAAGCCTGACAAGCTCGCTGCGGAGCGTTTCCACGATCTCGGCTGCCTGGTCGCTGACCGGAAATACACGATTTCCGCGTTCTGTTTTGAGCGGCACGCCAAGCTCCTCAAAGAATGCCATGGTATCCTGCGGTGACCAAGCGGCAAAGGCGCTGTACAGAAACCGGCCTCCGCGGGGGATATTGGCAAGGAGCGTATCACGGTCGCAGTTGTTGGTGACATTGCACCTGCCCTTGCCGGTGATGCGCAGCTTTTTGCCGATTCTGTCATTCTTTTCGATCAGGCAGACCTGCTGCCCCTGTCTTGCCGCCCAGACAGCGGCAAAGCATCCGGCAGCACCGCCGCCGATGACGATGGTTTTCAATTGGTTTCCTCCTCCAGATGCTCCTGCATCTGCAAAAGCGCCTGCCGCATCCGGATCATTTCCGCACGGGCATCAAGCGTCTGATCCGGGCAGCGCTCGAATCCGTCCTCCGTCCGCAGAAGCACATCCCCTTCTGCCGTATCCGGCGGCAATGCATCGCGCCGGAATGTCCGGAGCCGCCCATCTGCGGTCAGCACCGCAAAATCACCTTCAAAGCGGTCTACTGCATAATACTGCACGCTGTCCTCCTATCGTCCGTTGACAGAGATGCGCGATTCCCCCGTATCCGCATCAAACAGGTATACAACAGTGCCGTCATTGGCGGTGATATAGGTCTTTTCCGCCACGGCACGGATCCTTTCAAGCGTTCCCTTGGCCGGATGGCCGTAGCTGTTCTCCCGGCCGCAGGAAATCACCGCATACTGCGGATCCACGGCATCGAGAAATGCCTGCGAGGTCGAGGCTTCGCTGCCGTGATGGCCGACTTTCAGCAGATCTGCCGAAATCTCCGCGCCGCTTTGCAGGATTGCCTGCTCCTCCGGCTCCTCCATATCTCCCGTGAGGATGCATGCCGTCTCCTGGTATTCCACCCGGAGCACAAGGGAGGCATTGTTCAGATCCTCCGGTGCATAGTCCTCTTCCGGCGCGAGCACCGTGACCTTCGCATTGCCGAGGCTGAATGTATCGCCGGCTGTCATCACGCCGAACCGGGCACCCTCCTGCTTCACAGCAGTCAGAAAATTCTTGTAGATGCTTCCTGTCGGCGTCATCTGTGCCGGGTAATCCGCTTCCACGATCCGGCCGACCTTCACGGCTTCGAGCACCGCCGGGAATCCGCCGATATGATCGGAATGCGGATGCGTGGCAACCGCATAATCGAGCTTTTCGATCTCCTGCCGCTGCAGGTAGCGGACGACTGTGCTTCCGGAGGATTCCTCACCGGCATCGATCAGCATGGCATGACCGTCAGCGACCACAAGGATGCTGTCGCCCTGTCCGACATCCAGCACATGCACCTGAAATTCCGCATCTGCCGTTTTCAGGGTATTGTTCTCGACCGCCAGTTCCAGCTGGCCGCTGACAAGCGCCACGCCGAACAGCACCGCCACAACGATACAGAATATGATCAGATTCCGGGTACTGTGGTCATGCGACAGATCCGCGATCTTCTTCCTGTCAAACACAGCGGCGCTCCTTTCACTTCATATTTCTGAGCTTGCGCTCATCCAGCTGCGCCTTGGTAATCAGGACGCGGCGGGGCTTGGCACCCTCATAGGGGCCGATGATGCCCATTTTCTCCAGCTCATCCATGATCCGTGCCGCACGGCCGTAGCCAAGGCGCAGACGGCGCTGGAGATTGCTGGTAGAGGCCTGTCCGGCGGCAACAACCACTTCAATCGCCTGCTCGATCAGACCGGCATCCTCGTCAAGCTCCGGCTCGGCATTGTCAAGCGCCTTCTCGGCATCGGTATTGACCGTGAGCTGATCGACGGCATGGATGATGCTCTCATCGTAGTCAGTCTCGCTCTGGGATTTGATGAAATTCACGACCTTCTCGATCTCGGAGGTCGAAACGAAGCAGCCCTGCACGCGCACCGGCTTGGGCTGGCCGTTGGGCAGATAGAGCATATCGCCGTTGCCGAGGAGTGTCTCGGCGCCGCCCATATCCAGAATGACGCGGGAGTCGATCTGGGATTTGACGGAAAGCGCGATACGGCTCGGGATATTGGCCTTGATAAGGCCAGTGATGATATTCGTCGTCGGACGCTGCGTCGCAATGATCAGATGCATGCCTGCCGCACGCGCAAGCTGTGCCAGACGGCAGATCGCATCCTCGACCTCCTTGGAAGCGGTCATCATCAGCTCTGCCAGCTCGTCAATACAAATGACGATCTGCGGCATCCGTTCAAGATTCTTTTCCTTATCGGCGCGTTTGTTGTATTCCTTGAGGTTGCGCACGCCGTTTTCAGCGAAAATATCGTAACGCTTGAGCATTTCCTGTACCGCCCAGTTCAGGGCGCCGGCAGCCTTCTTCGGGTCGGTCACGACCGGGATCAGCAGATGCGGGATGCCGTCATAGACACGGAATTCAACGATCTTCGGGTCGATCAGAATGAGCTTGACCTCGTCGGGGGTCGCATGATACAGAATGCTCATGATGATGGAATTGGTGCAGACTGACTTGCCGGAGCCGGTCGCACCGGCAATAATCATGTGTGGCATGTCCGCAATATCACCGATAATGACATTTCCGGCAATATCCTTGCCGACGCCGAATACCAGCTTGCTGCGCGATTCGGTGAACTGTCTCGATTCCAGCAGCTCCCGCAGGGAAACGGTGTCGCGGTTGGAATTGGGTACCTCGATACCCACGGCAGGCTTGCCGGGGATCGGCGCCTCGATGCGCACGCCCTCCGTGGCAAAATTCAGGGCAATATCATTGGCAAGGCTCGTGATGCGCGAGACCTTGACGCCGGCTGCCGGCTGTACCTCGTAGCGGGTAACGGACGGGCCGCGTGCAATATTGATGATACGCGCCTCGACATTGAAGCTCTGGAGCACCTCCTGGAGCAGATCCGCCTTTTCACGCAGCTCACGGCCTGCGCCGGGGTCATTGGCATGGCTCTTGCCGGGATTGAGGAAATCAATTCTCGGCATCTGGTAGGGTCTGCCGTCCGTGCCCGCCTGCTGCGCGACTTCATCGGCAATTTCCAGGACAGCCTCGAGCTTTTCCTCTTCCTTGGTCTTTTTCTTGTTCTTGCCTCCGGTCGCATTCCGGATCAGCTCTTCAAGCTCCGCATCCTCCGCGGGATCGGCGGCCTTCCTTGCCTCCTCCCGGATCTCCGGCAGAGGCAGATCAATGGTATCGGCCATGGGATCCGCCGGCATTTCATCGAGCGGAATATCCATCAAAAACTGCGGTTCCTGCGGCGAGGACGGGTAATTCATCCCATTTTCGCCATAAGTATCCATGGCAGCCTGCTGTGCATAATCACGCACGCTGTCTTCTTCCTCTTCGTATTCCGCGATGATCGCACCGTCCTGTGCATCCTCGCGGAAGATTGCCGCGATGCGCCGGAAGGGTGCTGTCACCTTATCCAGGAATACCGTCAGCCTTGTTCGCGTCATGAGCATCACGCTCACGAACATCGACAGGATAATGATGATCTTCGATCCGACATCGCCGAGAAAGCGCTGCAGGGCATAGGCAAGAATGGCAATCATGCCGCCGCCTGACCATTTCATGCCCTCGTCGCTGAGCAATGCCACAGATTCACCGAAGCTCAGATCCTGCAGCCGGCCTCCGCCGAACAGGATTTCCACAAAAACGCTGAACAGCATGACCACGCCGAATACGCTGAACAGGCGCTTGCCGAATTCCGTGGACTGCGGATCCTTGTCATCCGTTACTGCCAGATACATCAGCAGCCACGGCAGCAGCAGCAGCGATACACCAAAGAAGCTCTTGAGCCCCTTATGCAGTGCCAGCCATCCGCTTGTGCCCTGAATGATGCTCAGCAGAAAAATCAGGATGGCCACGGCAAACAGGATGATCGACCGTGCCTGGTTATTATTGTGCCGCTCAAAGACCGGCCGCTCCGGGTCTGCTTCCGTATGCTCCGGGGCAGCCGGGGCGGGAGCGGGTTTCGGTTCGGCAGATCTGCTGCTTCCCCCGCTGCTGCTCTTGCTGCGGGGGAAAGCCTTGCCGGATTTAGCGGCCGGTTTCTTTTTCTTCGTCGCCAATGGGGTCTCCTTTCGGGTTTTCGGATGCCTGCGGGCATCCCTTGTGCTCCGGCGGATCCGGATAGCGCGGCGGCTTGCTCTCGATCAGCTCATAGAGCCCGCCAAGAGCATCGCTCAGGCCGCCCATCCGGTCGATCAGGCCGCATTCCACTGCCTGTGCGCCGGACAGAACAGAGCCGACATCGGTTGCCAGCTCCTGTGTGTTCATCATCATTTCGCGGAAATGCTGTGCATCCACGCGGCTGTTTCTGGTCACAAAATCCACGATCCGCTCCTGGATCCTGCCGATCAGCTCAAAGCTCTGCGGTGCGCCGAGCATTGTGCCGTTCATGCGGACGGGGTGGATGGTCATGGAGGCTGTCGGGACAATATAAGACCGCATTGCGCTTACCGCCAGCGGTACACCGATCGAATGTCCCCCGCCGACGACCAGTGATACGGTCGGGGTCTGCATGCCGGCGATCAGCTCTGCAATGGCAAGTCCTGCCTCCACATCGCCGCCGACGGTATTGAGCAAAATCATCAGTCCCTCAATGCTCCGATCCTGCTCAACCGCCAGCAGCGCGGGAATGATATGCTCATATTTCGTGGTTTTATTCTCCGCAGCCAGCACATAATGCCCTTCCACCTGACCGATCACGGTCAGGCAATGGATCAAGTGTCTTGCATCCTGCGGCATCACACTGCCCATTTCCAGGATCTGTGCCTGTTCCTGCGATTCCTGTGCAGCCGGCTCCGCTGTCGGTTCCTGCATCCGGCATCACTCCTTTCTCTGATACAAGGTAGTATGCCGGATGCCGCAGGGATTTATGCGCGGCGGCAGTTATCTATCCTATAGTATACCACATTTTTCCGGATTCGTCAAGCAGGAAATATGCCGAAAAAAAGCGATCCCCCGCCGCCTGACCAAGGCGCGGGGAACCGGGGAGGTCATTCCTCCTCGCTGTTCATATAGATCTGATAGGCTTCATCAGCAGAAGCACCGCCGATCATGGCAGCCAGCGCATCGCCGGCAGCGGCCGTCATTTCCACCGGATAGTCAACTGCCGCCATGACCTGCTCCTCACAGGGCATCTGGCCGATGCAGATGCCGCTGACGCGGAATACCAGCAGATGCTCCTGCCGATCCACATAAAAGCCGCCCATGACCAGCCCCATGTTGACCAGATCCGTAAACGCCGACACCTCATTCTCACATTCCTCCGGAATATCCAGATCCAGCGCACACATCACGGTATATGCATCCTCGGATGTGAGAATGTGAATCAGTGCCGTCAGCTCCTCTGTGATGGCGACGCCGGTCGTAATGACATTCTCTTCTGCGTCGTATGTCCATTCGCGCTGCTGCAGCTCGCTGACAAATAAAGCCTGCATCTTTTCATTCTGTTCCATAGGTTCCTCCTTGCTCGGTAAAAAATGCAGCGCCGCCCTGCCGTATTCCGCAGGGCGGCGCGTTGTGGTTCGGATTATTCCTCGCCGCCGGCAACAGCAGCCTGCCCTGCAGCAGCCTCTGCAGCAGCCTCAGCCGCAGCAATCTGCTCCTCAAGCGAAGGCTCGCCTGCCTGCGTAGGTACGGTCTGCCCCATTTCAGCCATCAGACGCTGAAGCTCGCTGTCCACCTTGGCATCATTCTGGATCTGCTCGAAGGTCTCATAATCCTTCTGAACAGATGCACCGGCCATCTGGGAGAATGCCTCTGCCTCGGCTTCCTTCTCCATGACCTTCTGCTCCATGCGGTTGAACTTCTCGAAGGAGCTCGAGGTGTCGATACCGCCGATGGACTTGGCCAGGCTCTTCTGGGTATCGGCCATCTGGGAGCGTGCGATCAGCATTGCCTGACGGCTCTTGGCCTCTGCCATCTTTGCCTTGAGAGTCTCGACCTGGGTCTTGATCGCCTCAGTCTGGTTGGCAATGGTCTCATGCATCTCGCGGTAGGTGGCTACCTCCTCGTCTGCCTTGACCTTCTGGGCAAGGGCACGCTTGGCAAGATCGGTATTGCCGGATGCCAGGGCAGCCTTGGCCTTAGCCTCCCAGTCAGCAGACTTGCGGATGGCATCGTTGAGCTGCTTTTCTGCCATGCGCTCGCTGGCAACGGCCTTGCCAAGTGCCTGCGTGGACTTCTGCAGCTCCTTGTCCATATCCATGATGATCTGCTTGACCATCTTCTCCGGATCCTCGGCGCGGTCGATCAGATCATTGACATTGGACTTGAAAATGTCACTGATACGCGAAAAAATTCCCATGGTTCAGTTCCTCCTTATTGATGTATGCAAATCATGTTTACAAATAAATGTTGCATCGGGATGGTTGTGCTCATAATGACTCGTTCTTGTACTTTACTACATTAACTATACCATAAAGCAGCGGAAATGTCAAGCGATTTATTCAGGTTTTCCCGGCGCCGGAAATCCCCCTGCCCGCTGCCTGCTTCTGCGCCGGAGCAGCAAGGCCAGATCCGCTGCGATCAGCGCCAGGCAAAGCAACTGCGTGACCGACAGGATCTGTCCGGCATGGGATCCGCGCAGGAAATCCAGCAGGAGCTTTATCCACATGGATGCCTGGAAAACCAGATGCACCGCGATGCGCACCCGCCGGTGATACAGATATACCCCCGCCGCAAATATCCCGAAGAAGCAGACTGTCTCTAAAAGCTGCACCGGCAGAACCGTCACAGTTCCCTCTGCGGTCAGATATGCCACGCATCCGGCGCCGTGGTACGGGATCCCCCGGCAGCATCCGGCCAGCAGGCAGCCGATCTTGCCGATGCCGTACATCACCGGCAGCACTAAAGTGCAGGTCTGCGCCAGAATCTGCGGATAATACTGCCGCCCGGATGCAAACCCGACCAGTGCGCTGCCCGCATACATGCCCATCAGTCCCCCCAATGCCGAAAAGCCAAGCGATCTGCCGCCGGAGGTGATCCATGTCAGCAGAACCGCACCGCCGATGCTGCACAAAAAGGAAGCAAGAGCATTCAGCGCCGCGATCTCCCTCCGGATCCCGCGGGAGCGGTTCAGAAGAAACTGCATCACAAGCCCTGTCAGGAAGGCACACAGGATCATGACCGGGTACATGTGCGTATCCCGGATGTCAATGGTCAGCATGCGCTCACAAATTGCAGTTGCGCATCGAATCCAGGCAGGACACGCATGCCACGATCAGCGCGATCATCGCCAGTGCTGTCAGGATCGCAAGGACAATGAAAATCCACATGAGCACCTTGCCGCGCTTATTCTTCGGATAGCGGAGGCGTGTTATAATCATCACGACAAAGGAAGCGGTTCCGGCAAGCGTACCGATCGCGGAAGCTATCGTCACCAGATGGCTCAGCATTTGTGTGACAGTGCTGTCTGCCGTTTCCTGATCCACCGTCATTCCTGTCATGAGGCCGCCTGCCGCCATCGGAAGCAGCACCGAGACTGCCAGCAGGATCAGGCCGATGTCCGCCATGCGATTGCCCTCCGAAGGGTCTGCCGGCGCGGTTTCCTGCACAGGCATCCGGACTGCTGCCGGATCCCCGAATATCACATCCCGGTTCGGGTAGCCGGTCATAACATGCTCATATTCCGGCGTCGTCAGAAAATGACACCACCTGCCGTCCTCCAACAGGACGAATTCGTATTTGGTCAGCAGCGTCGGCGCTGTACCGTTCGGCGCGATCAGCACCGGCCTGCCGTCGGCATTCGCGCAGGTGCAGCCGGGAATCTCATAAAAATGAACAAGCATGGCGGTTTTCCTTTCTCCCGGTGGGCGGGACATCTGTTTTCTTTATTATACATGAAATGCGGGGATTCGTCAAGTAACGGATATCATATAATACAATTTGTATATTTCATAGAAAAATTTTCAAAAACTGTTGCATTTTTTTCAGAAATGTGGTATGATGAAATCATAAATATTTATCTGAAGGAAGGGTTATCCATGCACAAATCCATCAGCGCACGACTGCTCTCGATCCTGACCGGTACTGCCATGCTCCTGTCCGGTGCGAGCGCACTTCCCGCCATGGCAGATGCGGGCGAAGATCCCGGAACGGTATCGGAATCCGAAAAGGTATTTCCCGATCCGGAAACCCTCACGCCCAATGAGGTCAATTTCGCCAAGGCTCTGCAGCTTTCCATGTATTTCTACGATGCCAACAAGTGCGGCGAACGCAGCGGCCGGCTTGAATGGCGCAATGACTGCCACATGGAGGATGCGCAGATCCCGCTCATTCCCCTGACGGAAAAGCAGCGCGGCACCAATCTCTCCCAGGAATTCATTGACGAGAACCGTGCCATCCTGGATCCGGACGGCGACGGCATGATCGACCTCGAGGGCGGCATGCACGATGCCGGCGACCATGTCAAATTCGGCCTGCCCGGTACCTACGCTGCCTCCACACTCGGCTGGGGCTACTACGAATTCCGCGATGCCTACAAGGATTCCGGACAGCAGGAGCACATCGAGGACATTCTCCACTGGTTCAATGACTTCTACCTGAAATGCCTGTACTACGATGAATCCGGCGAGAATGTACTGGCATTCTGCTACCAGGTCGGTGAGGGCAAGATCGACCATAACTATTGGGTCTGCCCCGATCTCCAGGGCTCGTGGCTGCTCGATTTTGAGCGTCCGGCCTATTTTGCCACGCTCGAAACACCTGCCTCCGACATGTGCGCGGGTGCAGCAGCTTCGCTTGCAGTCAACTATCTGAATTTCAAGGACACCGAGCCGGAATATGCAGCCCAGTCCCTGAAGGCTGCCAAGGCACTCTACAAATTCGCAGCCGAAACGCATTCCGAGCGCAAGGTCATCAACACCGGCGACGACAAGCCCGTTGAGGAGCATGAGGGCTACGATCCGGAAAACCCCGATGCCATCAATGAGGGCGCAGAAAACACCACAATGGAGGTCACCTCTCTCGGCTTTGACGGCGGCTTCTACACCTCCTCCTATGACTATGACGAGCTTTCATGGGCGGCCGTATGGCTCTATTACTGCACCGGCGAGGACAGCTATATCAATGATATCATCTCCGTCGATGAATCTGTCACCTACGACAACGGCGGCCATCCGTACACCGGCTACATCCGCCGCATCATCTCCGACACCGGCAGATGCTGGCAGAATATCTGGGTGCACTGCTGGGATACCGTCTGGGGCGGCGTCTTTGCCAAGCTCGCGCCGGTAACCAACATCTCCCGCGACTGGTACATCTTCCGCTGGAATCTGGAATTCTGGTCGGGCATGAATGAGCAGGAGCTCGCCGCGAACGAGAAGTCCGGCGGTATGCCCCCGGCAGTCACCATGCACAAGTATTTCGGGCTGGACGACACCCTCTGGCAGACGACCATCACCGCCGAAGAGATCAAGGATCTGCCCGAGGCACAGGGGGCTTATCTGGCCAAAACACCGGCCGGCTTCGGCATGCTGAATGAATACGGTTCCTGCCGCTACGACACCGCCGCACAGCTCTGTGCTCTGGTCTATGCCAAGGAAACCGGCGACGATGTATTCGTCAACTGGTGCGCCGATCAGATGAGCTACATCATGGGCAATAACCCGATGGGACGTTCCTACATCGTCGGCTATGATCTGGAGAACGGTGCCTGCCATCCGCATCACCGTGCTTCCCACGGTTCGACCACGCAGAATATGGACGATCCGGTCGATCAGGCCCATGTCCTCTGGGGCGCACTGGTCGGCGGCCCGGACAAGTCCGACTGGCACCGCGACATTACCAAGGACTATGTCTACAATGAGGTCGCTGTCGACTACAATGCCGGCTTCGTCGGTGCATGCGCCGGTCTGTATGAATACATCGGACGCGATGCAGGCCACAAGCCCGAGGAGAATTTCCCGCCCTCCGAGCAGGAGCTCAACGGCGGCGTGCCGATCACGGAATTCACCATGAAGGCCGTTGTCGGCAGAGAGGATGACGATTCCACGCAGGTTCTGCTGGAGATCGACAACCACACGACTTTGCCGCCGCGTTACCTTGACGGCGTGTATGCGCGGTTCTACTTCAACATTTCCGAAATGCTCGATGCAGGCTATACCATTGACGATCTCCTGTTCAACGCACAGTACGATTCCCTTGCCTCCAACACCAACGGTGAATACAGCGTGACCTATGAGGTCGTGCAGTACAATGACAAGGGTGACTGCTATGTCGAGCTGCACTGGCCGGCATGCCGTTTCTACGGTACGGAGCAGTATCAGTTCGCACTGGTCAATTCCGCCTACGTCAAGATCTGGGATTCCTCCAATGATTACAGCACCTCGCAGATCCCGACCGCCGAGGAGCTTGGCCTGGAGCTTGGCAAGGCGCCGCAGTTCACGGATGTTGTCACAATGTATGTGGACGGTGTGAAGGTCTGGGGCACCGAACCGGAGGATGCACCCCATGACATCCCGGGCGCTGTTGCCTACGGCGATACCGACTGCAACGGTACGGTAGCGCTTCTGGATGTCATTCTGCTCAACAAGAATCTCCTTGGCATGGTCGAGCTGAGCGATGACGGTGCGGTCAATGCAGATGTGGATCTGTCCGGCAAGCCGGATTCCACAGATTCCCTGTATATTCTGCAATCCCTCGTCAGCCTTGTGACGCTCCCTGTCAGAAAGTAAAGAAACCATACCTGAACCCCCTTCCCGATGCGGAAGGGGGCTCTTTTCGTGTTCCTTCATATTCTGCGTTCCCGCCGGCACAGCAGCAGAATGCTCATGGCCAGCAAGGCGATTCCCGGAACCGCGCCAAAGCTGAATACCGCTGTTTCCTGCAACAGGCATCCGGCGCTGACCGCCTCCGGCATCATCCGGATGCCTGCCAGACAGATCCCATACGAGGCCGCCCCCGCCAGGATCCGGCATCCCCAGAACCGCAGCCACGGCAATCCCCCGCATATCGCCGCAAGCTGCAAATGCACACAGATACCGCCGAAAGCAAGCAATCCCGCCGCCAACGGGAGGCTGCACCCGGCATCCCGAAGCTCTGTGATGCAGCTGATTTCCAACAGGGTCTGCACCACCGGCGGCAGATGCAAGGGTGCTGCAATACCCATGATGCCTGCAAACAGCAGCACCATGGCGCAGATTTTCAGCATGCCGGAGGCCGCACTGTCCACAGCCCTTGTAAAAACCTGTGCATTCCATTCCGGAACAGTGTGCTCCTCCCGGATGCGGCATCCGCGTGCAAGTAAAATACCCAGCAAAAGATTTGGCAGGATGACCGAAAGCAGGATCCATGCTGCCATTTTCCCCGGGACATTCCGGCAGACCGTCCCCAGCAGAAACCCGGGGCCGCATCCGATGCAGGCACAGAGCATCCGCTGCTCCTGCGCCCTTGTGATGCAGCCCTTTTCCGATAATCCATGCAAAAGCTGTGCGCCCACCGGATACCCGCCAAGCTGTGAAAAGACCACAACCGCCAGCAGAACCGCATCCGCATGAAGCACCCGTTTTGTGAACCTGTCCAGCGGCCGGATCATCCACATCAGCAGGCCGCTTCCCGTGCAGACCGCCGCCAGAACCGCATAGCAATACAGCGACGGGATCAGCACACAGACGCACCTTTCCCCTGCTGCCAGCAATGCCTCGCGGATCTGCGTGTGGAACATTGCCATTACCATGAATGCACCTGCTACAAGAATCGCAGCCATTCCTCGTTTCATATCCATCACCTGTACACCGTATGCATCCGGCTCCGGTTCTATGCACAAAGCCTGCGGCATATACTCCGGTGGGGTGATGGCATGAAACGAAAGCATCGGATTTTGCAGCACTGGATGGTACTGGATTCCTACCTGCATCTGCACGGCAAGGAAGCGGTACGGATCGAGAATTGCCGCAGGATCCTGGAATATAACGAGGTACTGGTGCGCGTGCAGACCTATGATCTCACGGTGGCTGTCTGGGGCACCGGACTGCGGGTATTTGATTACAATGATTCAGAGGTGATCGTCCGCGGGGACATTTCCTCGGTCGAACTGGCGGAGGTGAAGTAATGCTTCGGGATTATTGCAATATCTCGATTTCCGGCGGAAATCCATACCCCATCGTCAATGCCGTCCGGCAAAGCCCGATTGCCTGCGCCGAGCAATGCATTCACGGGGACAGCTTCACCTGCCGCATTCATAGGCGCGATCTGCCTGCGCTGCGGGAGCTGGCGGAGCAATTCCACATGACGATCGAGGTGAATCGCCCCCATTCTGTGGAAGGTCACCTGCTGCGGTATCGGCTTCGGATCGGGATTCCGGTCGGACTGCTGCTGGGGCTTCTGCTGATCCTCTGGCAGAGCAATACGGTGGAAACCATCGAAATTCAAGGAAATGTCCTCACGCCGGAATCCGCGATCGTCGCGCAGCTTGCAGACGCCGGAGTTTCCCGCGGGACATGGATCCCGGGAATGGATGTCTATGCCGTGGAGACGCATATCCGCTCGAATCTGTCCGAGCTTGCATGGGTCAGCATCCGGCATACGGGAAGCCGCCTTGTGGTGGAGGTCTCCGAGATCACCAAGCCGCCCGAAATGCTGCATGAACGGACGCCCTGCAATATCGTGTCAGCCCGAGACGCACAGATCACATCCGTCCGCGTATACAGCGGGCAGCTCATGCATCTGGTCGGGGACGGCGTGACCAAAGGGGAGCTTCTTGTCAGCGGAATGCTGCTCGATGAAACGGGGCACACCTCCTGGAGGCATGCATATGCGAGCATTATCGGCATTTACGAGCATCAGGCGGAGCTGAAGGAAGCATTCCGGGAGGAAAAGCGCATTCCGACCGGACAGGTCACCCGGCAGAAATGGCTGCGGATCTTCGGCCTGCGCATTCCCCTGACATGGAAGCGCCCAGATTATGCACAAGCCGAAATTGCGGAATCGGAAACGCCGGTGTATCTGTTTCATGCAGCACTTCCGGTTTCCGTCATGATGCGAACCTCCGCTGAAATTTCCACAGAGATCACAACACGATCATTGCCGGAGCTCCGAACTGCGATGCGCGATTCGATCCGGCGCTATGAAGCCAATATGCTCTCTGACGTGACGATCCTGGATCGCTCGGAAGAGATTTCCGAAAGCCCCGAAGGTCTGACCTGTACCCTACATTACCGGGTCGAAGGTGAAATCGGGGAAGAACGCGATTTCTACATTAAATAAAAAAACCCCGGAACCTTGAGGGTTCCGGGGTTCTTGCTGTTATGCTTTTGGTTTACGCAGCAACTCAGCTCTTGACAGGCAGAGTTACCAGGCTTACCAGGCTCTTCAGAATGTAGAGGGAGTCAGTGCCGTCAACAGCGGTGTCGATGTTGACATCTGCATTCTTAGCACCCTTGTCGGAGAGCTTCTCCATACCGAGCAGGTTCTTGTTGAGCAGGATAACGTCGAGCAGCTCAACCTTGCCGTTGCAGTCGGTATCGCCGTACAGGATATCGCCATCCTCAGAAGAAGAAGAGGTCGGATTATCATGCTCGCCTGCTGCGTCATTTGCATAATCCTCAGCGAAGGAAGCCATCCATACTACCGGAGAGTTCCAGTTGATGGTGATCTCGTTTACAGACCATGCATCGTTCAGGTCGAGGTAGCACTTCATCGGAGCCAGCTCACCGATCTTATAGCCTGCGCCCTTGATCATCGGGTCGTTCATGTTGGAGTTCGGGCCGCCGGAGAGGCATCCATCCGGGCACCACGGCCAGTCAACCTTCATCTGGTGGTTCCAGAATCTGTGGTGCGGGTTCTCCGTAGTGGAAGTACCGTAGCCGGTTACATAGGAGTTCTCCATTGCGTTTCTACCGAAGATGTAGTCCATAGCAGTGGTAGCACCGTCGAGGTACTTCACGTTGCCGGTTACATTGTAGGCAGTACCAAGGATGATTGCGTTGTTGATAACCATGGAGTTGGAGCCCCACTCATAGCCGCCGTCCAGATGGATGGTGCGCTCAGAAGTAGAGTCAGAAGACAGGTCGAAGTCAACAACGGTTGCATCGTAGGAATGACCCGGATACGGAGTGCCGTATGCGGACTCAGCTTCCTTCTCAAGGTAGAAGTCACCAGCCTCCTGGAAGGACTGTACAACCTTCTTAGCCTCGTCAGCAGTCAGCAGATCCTGGTGCAGTGCCAGAGATGCAGTACCGAGGGCTGCAAGAGTACCCCAGGTGAAGGATGTCGGAGAGCCCTGGTTCTCACCGCCGACCAGGTTGGTCGTTACATAGAAGGCTTCCTTGTAAGCACGCATATCCTCTGCATACTCAGCAGTCTTACCCTCAGTGGTGATGAACAGCTCGCATGCTGCCCAGTAGAACTCATCAGATACCTGCGTATCGCCGTAAGGACCACCGCCGACGTTCTGATCCAGAGGAGCGAACATGTCGTCAGAGGATGCCTTGGAAGCAGCATCAGCATAGATATCACCGTAGTTCTTGGTGAATGCGGACTTGGCAGCCTTGTATGCCTTCTCAGCAACCTCAAGATAATGTGCTGCCTTGGTAGCATCGTAGGGCTTGATCAGACGGGACAGCTGTGCCAGAGCACCAGCGGTGTTCAGGGTAGCTGCATAGGTAACCGGCTTGATGATACGAGTCGGCATATTGGTGTTGTCGAGCTTCTCAGCGTCCTCACCGGTAGCGGTGGAGTACGGCATAACGCCCAGGCCGGTCCACTTGTAGTCATGCATCTTGTGGTATACCATGCCGTCGTCACGCTGCATCTTCTCGAAGAAGTCGGCTTCCCATGCGATCTCATCGAGGATATCCGGGATATTGTTGGAAGACTCAGGAATGTTGATGAAGTCAGCGCCAACTGCGAACTTATCCGGGCTCATCTCATAGGTGTTAGCAAGTGTCCACATGGAAACACCGCCGTTTACAACGTACTTACCGTAGTCACCGGCATCGTACCAGCCGCCGGTAACGTCGCGCTTCTCGTGGCTGGAGTATCTGGCCTCGATCTCCTTGTTGGTCTGCTCAGTGTAAGCAAATACCCACTCATCGGTTACATAAGCCAAATCCGGATCGTGGCCGGCCTTACGGGTCAGATCCTTCTTGGAAGCGTTCTGGCCAGGATTCTGGATGTATGCTTCCTCGATTGCGATACCGGAACGGTTCAGGTAGAAGTAGTTCAGGGAGTCAGCGAGCAGCGTGCCGCCGTGCTGGCCCTTGTAGATGTCCTCGCCGATCACGAAGTCAACGCTCTTGTTGCCAACGGTCAGGGTGTACTTGCCGGGCTTGGTCAGGGAGCTGAAGTCGATGGTCTGGCAGTACTCCCATGCACCCTCATCATACATGGTTGCAGAGGTCGTACCGGACAGGGTATCAGCACCGGTGATAGTAAAGCTCTGCGGAGCAGCGCCCTCAGTTACAACAACGGTAGCCTTCTTCTCACGGTTCGGGAAGTAGCCGAGCTGGTTGACAACCAGACCCTTTGCTTCCTTAGCTGCCTCAGCCTTGTAATCATGTTCGTCGCCGGTCATATCAACGAGAGCCATGTTATCGAAGCGCAGGATGGTGCCCTCCGGGAACATCGGAGCATCGGTGAAGGAGCCGTCGCCGCCGAGGTGGAATGTCCACTCAGCAGAGCCGTCAACCTTATCCGGAGGCGTGGTGTTCTCGATGAACTTCTTGGACAGCAGAAACTCGTAAGCGTAGGTGGTCCAGGTCTTTGCCGGGATCGTGTCGCTCTTCCAGCTGTTCCAGCCCTCATAGTACGGAACATCCCAGTCAGAGGAGTTCGCACTGTCGGTCGGAGTGCCCTTGGAGCTCTTGGCGCTCTTCAGCTGAGATACCAGCTCATCCAGGCTCAGGTTCGGATCATACTTCATGTCGAGCTTGTTGCCGCAGCTGTGCCAGTACTCGAGATCGTTGTTGTTCAGATCACCGATCTTGGCATAGGTCTTACCAGAGTTAGAAGCGTAGATGGAGTAAGTGATACGATAAACGTGACCCCACTCCAGGGACAGACCTCTGTGACGGAACTGGCAGTCCCATCTGTCCTCACCACCGTTGGAAGCTCCACCGGGGTTCTCGATCTTGATGGCGTAAACGCCGTCTACTACGGAGAACTGCATCTTACCGGTAGCACTCTCGCAGATGTGCCACGGAAGACCAGCGCCGTCGTTAAATGTACCCTCACCAAGCAGCATGCCTGCATGTGCGGTCAGGGCTGCAAGAGAAGATGCAGAAGCGGAAACTGCCATAGCGAGTGCAGCAGTGCTGGCCGCAAGTCTCTTGCCGAGTTTGGATTTCAGCATTGGTTTTACCCTCCCATAAAAATTTGATAAATTTGGATCCTTATATCACGTCAGCCAGTGCAAGCCGGCGCAATATGCTGATAAAATGATAGAGATTTCAAGATAGCACAAGCACCGGATTTCACAGCCTTGTCACAGCATAGTCATCCGTTCTTAAAATCCCTGTCAAGATAATTATAGTATATTTGTACAAAAAAGTAAAGCGTTTTTTTGAAATTCGGGATAACTTCCAAATGATTGACTATTATTTTATGCATCTTAACCAAATATGTGGAAAACAGCCAGAAAAAAAGAGGAGACGCCGGGGCATCTCCTCTTTGAAAACGATTATTCCGTCACAGGAAGCTCCTTCACCAGGCTGACCAGATAGCGCAGAATGACCAGCGAATCCGATCCGTCGAGCTTGTTGTCCTTCAGGACGTCCGCATTGGCCCTTGCCTTCTCATCGAGCTCTACCATGCCAAGCAGGCTCTTGTTGAGCTGGATGACGTCAAGCAGCTCCACCTTCTCATTGAGATCCACGTCGCCGTAGAGAATGCCGTCCGTGCTTTCGTTCGGCTTCGTATCGGTCGTCGTCTCTGTGGTCTCGGTGTTCTCTGTGGTTTCCGTTGCCTCGGAGGAAGGCTGGGTCGGGTTCGTCACATTATCGCCGCGTGTCGGCGCCACATACGGTGCAGGCTTTGTGCCGTCGGGCTCGGTGCCCCATACCAGCTTGCCGTCCACATACATGGTGATGTGCTCGTTGAGAGAATCCGCGCTCTTGAGATCGGTCGTATTCTCAACGCCCTCATAGGAGTAGTCATTGGACGGATCCCAGGCGCCCTTGGTCGGCTGGCCGTCGATCGCATCCGGAATGGAGACACGGAACTGCACTTCATCACGGTGCTCGCTCTGGCCGGTCGGCTGAATGGCTCTGCCGTCAGCAAACTTCACTTCTGCATAATAGGTGTTGCCGGTAGGATCGCCCTCATACAGGAACGGGCCGTCAACAGTCGCATAACCCTGCTGGCCTTCCTGGTACTGCTGGGACTTGCCCTCGACCTTGATCTGGTCAACGGAAATGCCTGCTGCCTTCATCTCTTCTACATTAAAGTAATAGCGGTAGGAAATGTCCTTTGCCACTCTTGCCGGCCATGCGGTATGGTTCATTGCCCATGCCTTGATCTCGGTATAGCTGTCGCCGCTGCCGTTGAGAACGGCTGCCACTTCCCATTCTGCCCAGGTCGGGGTCTCTGTCGGCGGGAAATCGGCCAGAATGGAGGTACCCGGATAATCCTCAAGCATTGCGCACAGTGCTGCGGTATAGCCGGCATTGTAGTCAATGGCGACCTCGGTGTACTGGTAATCGGAAACCGATACCTTCTCGTCGTCATAATTGCCGTCCTGATCCGGGCCGCCGATCAGGGCGCCGTACAGAGTATGAGCATACTCGGTCTGCCAGCCCTCTTCGGAGGTCGTCTTCTTGCCCAGCTCGTTCCAGTGATCATCGTGGATGCCGGAAGCGGTTCTGTGGTGGATCGCGGTCGGATTCTTCTCGCCCATGCCCAGGACATAGCTCATGCCCAGGTCATTGTCACCGAAGCAGTAATCCATCTGGGATTTGCCCCATTCGCGGAACTTCTTGGCTCTGTCGGCATCATCGGCAAACATCTTGTCAGCGGAAACGAATGCCAGCCATGCGGTGGTGGTGGCATGACGCAGGCAGCCCCACTGGAACAGCCATGCCAGGCCGTCCTTGGTGTACTTGATGTCGCCGCCGCCGTTGATCCAGTGCTCAATGTGCTTGGCAACGTGATTCTTCCACTGCTCATTGCCGGTATTCTCGGCATAGAGGTAAGCTGCCGCCTGGGAGGTATCGTCCCAGCAAAGACCCCAGGTGAACTTCGGCTCTGTGGACTGGTTCTCGGTCGGGAAATTCGGGATATAATCCTTCTCAACCTTGTCGATGTAGCTCTGCTCACCGGTTGCCTTGTAGAGCCATCCGGCTGCATACATGCAGTCATCGAGCCAGGAGGAGGTGTTGTAGAAGCCGGACATGCCGCCGATGGCATCCTTCTCGGCATTGCGCCACTTGTCGGCGTATTCAAACAGCTCCTTGGCATTCTTCAGGTATTCTGCTGCCTTGTCGGGCTTGGTGTCCTTGAAGATCAGATAGCCCTCAGCCAGTGCCGCAGCACACAGTGCAGCGGTGGAGGAATTCTCGATCAGGTCATACGGACGCTCCCAGTCGCCATTGTTCAGGTGATGCTTGCGCAGATAGACCTCAGCGCTGCACCAGATGTTGTGATCGGTGGAGCCGCCGGTGAAATCGCCGATGGTGCCGACCATCTTGCCGTCGCCAAGGTAGCAGGCATTGACATAATCCAGACCCCATTCCAGGTTGTTGCGGTAGATCTCGCCAAGGCCGGCCTTATCGACAGCATCCTTGTACTCCAGATAGCCCCACGCCATAATGGACGCAGAATAGGCATTTGTATGGGTGAACTTGAAATGGTCACCTGCGTCGAACCAGCCGCCGGGTACGAAATCGGTATCCTTGCCGGATTCATCGACCATCGCATCGCCGCGCCAGGTGATGTAGTTCCAGTCCGGGAGCACGCCGGACTGCTGTGCCTCGTAGAAGAACATGGACTTCTGGAGTGCTTCGGCGTAATTGTAATCCCCGGCACTCGCCGTGATCGGAGCCGTACCAAGCACGCCCTGCAGCGGTGCCGTCAGTGCGGAGGCACACATTGCAAGACCGGCCAGTACAGCCGTCAGCTTCTTGTTCATAGGAAATACCCCTCTCAATTAAAATTCCGATAACGTCCGCGGCGTGCAGACCGCAAACAGTTATACACTTTTATTTTACACCAGGCAGGGCGCTTTGTCAAGCATTTTCCGAATAAAATTAGATCCCCCACCGGAAAACCGATGGGGGATCCAGAGGAATGTAAATGAAACGTCAGTCTCAAAAATCAGACAACGCCCTGAGCCTTCATAGCCTCAGCAACCTTCAGGAAGCCTGCGATGTTTGCGCCTGCTACCAGATCGTCGCCCAGGCCGTACTCGTTTGCTGCCTTGACGGAGGACTCGAAGATGTTCTTCATGATGCCCTTGAGCTTCTCGTCAACCTCTTCTGCAGTCCAGTTGTAGCGCATGGAG
>CACZPI010000144.1 GCA_902783005.1 uncultured Ruminococcus sp.
AATACCTACCTCACGGCAAGCGGCACCAAGGGCAGCCTTTGCATCGGCCCTTCGATGGATACGCAGATCATTACCGTGCTGTTCCGTGATGTGATCGAAGCCGCAGGCATTCTTGGTGAGCGCCGGGAATTTGCGCAGACGCTCTCCGGCATGCTTGCAAAGCTCCCGCCCATCACCGTCGGCAAATACGGCCAGATCATGGAATGGGCAGAGGATTATGACGAGGTCGAGATCGGCCACCGCCACATTTCGCAGCTCTTTGCGCTGCATCCGGCGGATCTGATCTCCATGCAGAAGACCCCCAAGCTCGCGAGCGCTGCACGCGCCACCATGATCCGGCGGCTCATTCACGGCGGCGGTCATACCGGCTGGAGCTGCGCATGGATCATCAATATGTGGGCGCGTCTGCACGATGCCGATATGGTCTATGAAAATATCCGCAAGCTGCTGGCGCATTCGACCAATCCGAATCTGCTCGACTCCCATCCGCCCTTCCAGATCGACGGCAATTTCGGCGGCGGCGCCGGCATTGCCGAAGCGCTGCTCCAGAGCCACAGCGGGGAGCTGCATCTGCTTCCGGCGCTTCCAAAGAACTGGAAGAACGGCTCTGTCCGCGGCCTCCGCGCACGGGGAGGCTTCGAGGTGAGCATGACCTGGAAGGACGGCAGGCTTGTCACCGCCGAGCTGACCTCTTTGCAGGGATGTGACTGCGTTCTGCGCACGGCAGGCGTTGTCAGCATTCACCGCGCCGACCGGTCCGATGTCAGCGCCGAGCTGCGCGACGGCACCATCCGCTTTGCCACGGAGCCGGGTGCGGTGTATACCATCAAGGCATAAAGGAGATTACCCATGAATGCGAATCATCGTAAGATCTGGCGGCTGCTGCTGATCGTTCTGATCCTGATTGCGATTGCAGGTGTGATCGCTGCGGTCATGGTACCGGCCAGAAGGTCAAAGCCCGCTCCGGTCGCTGAGACCGCGGCGGCAACCGACGAAAACGGCGAAACGCTTGAAGCGGAAGCCGTGACCGAGGAGACTGCCGAGGAAACGACAGAATACCCCGTGCCGAATTACCCGGCTGTCAAGCTCAATGTCCCGCAGGTAGACCCGGAGAAATTTGTGGAGCGCATCGAAGCCGAGGACTGCAAATACACCGGAGCGCTTGCCGTGGAGGATGTGCGCAAGGGTGCGAGCGGCTCGGGCTATCTGACAGGCTTTTCCAAGCATCTGGGCGATTCTGTCAAGGCAGAATTCGAGGCGCCGACGGCACAGCATTATGACATTACCGTCAGCGTGTGCGCCGATTCTCCCGTGACGAATGCGCTGACCGTCAACGGCAGGCAGGTCGGCACCTTCTCCGTTGGTGAGGAGGAGGGATTCACGCGGGTCACATTCGCCGGGATCTATCTGCCGGCAGGCAAGGCAACGCTGTCCATTGAGGAGATCGACGGATATATTCTGCTGGATTATTTCGAGGTTGCAAACAATACCGAGCTGTACGATTACAATTACCGCACAAGCTATGATCTGACCGATCCGAAGGCATCTGCCGGCGCCCGGAAGCTGATGAAGCTGCTCTCCGAGAATTACGGCAAGAAGATCATCACCGGCCAGCAGACAGCCGGTGCATCCGATACCGAGCTTGAGCTGATCCGCCGGCTGACCGGCAAGCTCCCGGCGATCCGCTTCGGTGATGTGGAGGCCTATTCCGGCAATTCCACCGCAGACGGCGGCGATGTGATCGGCGCCTGTGAGCGCTGGGCAGAGAAGGGCGGCATTGTCGGGCTGATGTGGCACTGGGATGCACCGACCGGCATCAGCTCGGTCTACGCAGAGGAAACGGATTTCGAGCTGGAGAAGGCGCTCCCGCCGTACACGGTCATGAATGTGGTCGTGGAGCCGGAGCTGCCCGACGAAATGGAGCATGAAGACGACCAGATCGACCCCGAAGACCGCGAGTCCCCGGATATGGAATCGGAGGAAACGACCGAGGAGCCGGTGATCGTGCAGAAGTACGAATTTGAGATCGACGTGGCGACGCTGAATGCCGACGAGATCGCAAAGCTGGCCGAGCAGGGGAAGATCAGCGAGGAATGCAAGGCGCTGCTGGCAGATATTGACAGCGTGTCCGAAGCCCTGAAGCCTCTGGCAGATGCCGATATTCCGGTGCTCTGGCGCCCGCTGCATGAAGCCGGCGGCGACTGGTTCTGGTGGGGTGCAGACGGCCCGGAGGCATACCGCTGGCTCTGGGATGTGCTGTACCGGAGAATGACGGAATACCACGGCCTGCACAATCTGATCTGGGTCTGGAATGCCCAGAGCGAGGAATATCTGGTCGATCGCTATGACATTGCCTCGGCGGATATTTACCTGGCAGCCGACAGGACATTCGGCAGCCGCTATGAGCAGTTCACGCGCCTGTCCCGCATGACGGGCGGCACGAAGATGATCGCGATGAGCGAATGCAGCTCGGTGCCGGATCTGAATGAGATGTTCCGCGACAATACCGTGTGGAGCTATTTCGGCCTCTGGTACGGTGAATACCTGATCGACGGCGAGGGCAAATATGCCGACACCTACACCCCTGCCGAAACGATGATCTCCCTGTACAACTGCGAAGCCGCACTGACACTGGATGATGTGGCGAAAACGATGGCAGGACAATGATTTCCATGAAAGCAAAAGCTCCGGTTGATCCGGAGCTTTTGACTTTTTGCGGGGATGAAGCAGCGCTGAAAAAACCCCTTCCCGCATGCGGGAAGGGGTTTGCTTTTGGTCTTACCCGATCATCCGTTCCACCTGATCGACCTTGGCGGCGGTGGTGACGGCAACGGTGGACATGGCAAAGGCAACATCCGTGGCGCCGACCTCCTGCGCGAAGCTCGTCAGGCTGCGGCCGAAATACCGGAAATCACACAGATAGACCTTGCGGAAGGAGCCAGCCAGGAAGGGCACCATCGCATTGCCGTAGCTGTCCTTGACCAGGACAAGCACCCGGTCATTCTCAGCATCCGGGTTCTCCGAACAGAAAATGCATTCGTCCGTGCCGATGAAGACGGTGTAGCTCGACCCGGTGGCATTGTCCTCATGGAACATGGAACCGCTGCGGGCATTGGTGAAGTCGGTATTGTAGTAGGTGCAGATCAGATCGTCGAGATTGGCGGGCTTGTAGTAGGTGAAATCCTCCGGCGCCCCGGCAAGCTCACCGATCTTGTTGACCGTATAGAATGCACCGACATACCCCTGGCGGGTGACGGCCTCATAGGTGTCGAGCGATTCAAAGGGAACGCCCGCCATTCTGGCAAATTCCTGCGCGGCATAATACGCGCCGAGGGGCTGCCAGTGGTAGTCCGTGCGCGAATACAGCGGCTCCCCGCGGTGCGGGTAAAGCGCATCATACAGCAGAACCGGCTGCACCGAGGTCATTTCCGCCGCAATGGTCTCCGCCTGGTCGCGCTGGTCGCCGTTTTTCTCCAGGAATTCCTCCGGTGTGTAGAAGGCCTGTGAGGTCGGCACGACCATGCTGTATACCTGTGCGCTGTCCCCGAGATTGGCCTGGAGCCGTTCCAGCGCTGCCGCATACCGGCTGCCGATCGCATCGCTGCCGCCGAACATCTCAATGGCACGCACATGATCCGTCCCGCTGTTGACCACCATGCATCCGCTCACAATGGTATTGGTGCCGTCTGCCGGAAGCTGCCATGCGGAAGTCGGCGGCTCCGTTGCCTCTGTGGTCGGCTCCGTGGTTTCCTCCGTGGTTTCCTCTGTGGTTTCTTCCTCGGTCACAGCTTCGGTGGCGGCTTCTGTGGTGAGCGCATCCGTCAGCGCGTCCTCTGTTTCGGCAGATTTCACGGCTGCACCGGTGATGTCGGCTGCGGGCTGGGTCGATGCAGCCAGTTCGTCAGGGGATACATAGGTCGGGGCGCTGCCGCAGCCTGTCAGCAGACAAGCCGTCAGAATCAGCAGAAAGGCAGATCGTTTCATCGTCTTTGGCTCCTTTTTCTGGGTTTTGTGAATGATTCGGAAACACACAAAAAAGCCGGCAGAATATGCCAGCTTTTCTGGTGGTTGTTAGGATTCAGCTTATCAGCTGGAGGTATCATAGACCGTTCTCTTGTCTCTCAGCAGCGCTTCTGCACGCTGGTTGAAGTTTTCGTTCGTGGGATGGTCGATCGTGATGGTGCCCTTGGTGTAAAAGCCCACATGCGGGCTGGTCTCATAGGGTGCTGCCACGGCCGACTTAACAATGTAATTGTCGATCAGAACCGCCCAGGCCACACCGTTGGCACCGGAAACCGTCCGGTTGACGGCATCGCAGACAGACTGATAAGCGCCGCCGTTCGGCGTTGAGGCATCAATATTTGCCCATGCAGTACCGGCGACATTGATGAACTGTACATTGCCGTTGCCGTCATACTTGAGCAGGACCGTGCCGCCGAATGTCGAGGTGGAAGAATGCCGGTCAATGGACAGGTACTTCTGCACCTCTGTCTGCATGGCATTATAGACCATCTTGGCGTTGGCATTGGCCGAGCGGACACGCGACTTCCAGTAATAACCGGACATGGTCGGCATCAGTACGGCAAGCAGAATGCCGATGATGGCAATGACCACGATCAATTCCGTCAGGGTAAAGCCCTTGACAGACCTGCGTTTAGAAAAAATCATAGCAAGGCACCTCATTTCAGATTATCAAAATAATCAAAATTTGCTTATTCAGAATTTACTTAAATCAAACGAAATTGGTTCAAATATTCAAAACTTATTCACAATTATAGTATACCATACCGGCTGAAAATTGTCAAGTGTTCTGAAATATTTTTTATCACCAGCTGCCGGTTTCTGCAAAATCGAGAATATCGGTCACAGACTTGGTGCTGATGTCAATGTCCTCGTTGCTGGGATTGGG
>CACZPI010000145.1 GCA_902783005.1 uncultured Ruminococcus sp.
TATTGCTTGCACTTTTATTATACCATGGATCTTTGCTGTGGGCTATTCTTTTTTCTTAGGGCTGCACGTTCATTTTACAACGCGCCGGCAAAATTTCCGATGAGCGATTTGCAGTGATGTCGGCAGGATATGAGGACGAGCAGAAGAAACTGAGAGCAACCGTAGCAGAGCTTACCGACTTCATCGAAACGGCAGAGCAGAAGTCAGCCGATGTGACCGCATTCATCAGCGTGGTGCAGAAGTATGAGCATATCACAGATTTGACACCTGAGATCATGCATGAGCTTATCGAGAAGATCGTTGTTCACGCTCCTGACAAGAGCAGCGGGCATCGCACGCAGGAGATCGAGATCTACTACCGTTTCGACGTTGCCGTAGCGACTGCTGTTGCTGACAGTATGAAGTACGACAAAAAGAGAAAGGCTGTGTAACCGCATAGGTTACGCAACCTTATCTTCAAATCATAAAAACTTCTTTACGAGTACCTGTCTTTGCAGTGTGAGGGGATTCTATTACAATGTTTCGAGGAGTGCTGCGGCCGCCTGCACGGTCTCGCGCGTGCCGAAGGAGGAAAACCGGAGGTAGCCTTCACCGGCGGTACCGAAGCCTGCGCCCGGCGTTCCGGCAATTCCATAGGTATGGAGGAGCTTGTCAAAGAATTCCCAGGAGCCCTGGCCGTCCGGTGCCTTCAGCCAGACATAGGGGGCATTGTCGCCGCCCGTCGTCCAGATGCCGGCGCGGGTAAGCGCTGCTTTCAGAATGTGTGCATTTTCCATGTAGTAGGCAATATCCGCATGTACGGCTGCCTGGCCTTCGGCGGAAAAGACACACTGCGCTGCCCGCTGGATGATGTAGCTGGTGCCGTTGTATTTGGTGGACATCCGCCGCAGCCACATCGCATGCAAAGAGGCACCGTCAAGCTGCAATGCCGCCGGCACGACTGTCCATCCGCAGCGCACACCGGTAAATCCTGCCATCTTCGAGAGCGAATTGATCTCAATGGCGCACTGCTGCGCACCCGGGATCTCAAAAATACTGTGGGGCAGCTCCGGATCCCGGATATACGATTCATAGGCGGCATCAAACAGAATCACAGCCTTCCGGGCGAGCGCATACTGCACCCATGCAGCAAGCTGCTCCCGGGAATACACCGCACCCGTAGGATTGTTCGGAGAGCAAAGATAGATAATGTCTGCGCTGACCGATTCATCCGGCATCGGGAGAAATCCGTTTTCCTGCGTACCGTCCAGGAATACCACACGCCGTCCGGACATAATGCTGGTGTCATAATAGACCGGATACACCGGATTCGGCAGCAGTACGGTATTATCCGCATCGAACAGGTCACAGAGATTGCCCAGGTCGCTCTTGGCACCGTCACTGATGAAAATATCATCCGGGTCAATTTGCAGCCCGCGCTGCGCATAATATCCGGAAATCGCCTGCCGCAGGAAGGGCTCTCCCTGTTCGGCGCCGTAGCCGCGGAAGGTCTCCGGATGTGCCATTTCCTCGGCAGCCTCCTTCAACGCATCGGCAATGATGCGCGGGAGCGGGCGTGTGACGTCACCAATGCTGCATTTGAGAAGCGCACGCTCCGGGTTTTCCTGCTGAAATACGCGCAGACGACGGGCGACCTCCGAGAACAGATAGCTGCTTTCCAGCTCCAATGCATGATGATTTACCTTCATGTTACTTCTCCTTTCCTGCAAGCGCGGCTCTGACAAGTCCGATAAACAGCGGATGCGGCTTATTCGGACGGGATTTGAATTCCGGATGATACTGCACGCCGATGTAATACGGATGCGCTGATACCTCCACGGCTTCCACCAGACTGCCGTCCGGAGAAACGCCGCTGATCGTCAGGCCGGCATTTTCCAGCGTTTCCCGGTATGCATTGGCAAATTCGTAGCGGTGCCGGTGCCGTTCGGTGATCCGGGATGCCCCGTAGCATGCCAGCAGCTTCGTTCCCGCCGTGATCTGGCACGGGTAGCTGCCAAGGCGCAGGGTGCCTCCCTTTTCGATGCTGTCGCTCTGTCCGTCCATGAAATCAATCACACGGTACGGCGCATCCGGATCGAATTCGCGTGAATGGGCAGCGGTCAGACCTGCCGCATTCCTTGCAAATTCGATGACAGCGATCTGCATGCCCAGACAGATGCCCAGATACGGGATGCTGCGCAGCCGTGCATACCGCGCCGTTTCGATCATGCCGTCAATGCCCCGCTGTCCGAATCCGCCCGGTACCAGGATCCCGTCCACATCCGCAAAGATCTCCGGCGCATTCTCCGCGGTCACAGTCTCAGAATCGATCCACTTGATCTGCACATTGGCAGACAGGTCATACCCGGCATGATGCAGCGCCTCGGCAACGGACAAATAGGCATCATGCAGCGCCACATATTTCCCGACAAGGCCGATCGTCACGGTCTCGCAGCGTAAGGTGATACGCTTGCACATTGCCCTCCATTCCGTCAGATCCGGCGGCGGTGTCTGCAAGCCAAGCTCACGGCACACGATCCCCGACAGCCCGGCTTCTTCCAGCATCAGGGGGGCTTCGTAGAGATTCGGCAAGGTCAGATTTTCCAGAACACAATCCGGCTTGACATTGCAGAAGCCCGCTATCTTTTTGAAAATGCTCTCGTCCGTGATCGGCTCATCCGACCGCAGAACGATGATATCCGGCGAGATGCCAAAGCCCTGCAGCTCCTTGACCGAATGCTGTGTCGGCTTCGATTTGTGCTCGCCGGAGGCTTTCAGGTAGGGTACCAGTGTCACATGAATGTAGAGCGTGTTTTCTCGCCCGACCTCCAGACGCATCTGCCGGATGGCTTCAAGAAACGGCTGGCTTTCAATATCGCCGGTCGTGCCGCCGATCTCTGTGATGACCACATCTGCCTTTCCGGTCTCACCGACGCTGTAGATGAAATGCTTGATCTCGTCGGTAATATGCGGGATGATCTGCACCGTCTTGCCAAGATAATCCCCCTGACGCTCCTTCGCAAGCACATTGGCATATACCTTGCCCGTTGTGAGATTCGAGAAACGGTTCAGATCCTCGTCAATGAAGCGCTCATAATGCCCCAGATCCAGGTCTGTCTCTGCACCGTCCTCCGTCACATAGACCTCACCGTGCTGGTAGGGACTCATGGTGCCGGGATCCACATTGATATACGGATCGAGCTTCTGTGCCGCGACTTTCAGCCCGCGTGCTTTAAGAAGCCTGCCGAGGGATGCTGCCGTAATGCCCTTTCCCAGACCCGATACCACACCGCCTGTGACAAAAATGTACTTGACTGCCATACTACCACTCCTTATCAATCAGAAAGCAAATAAAACCAAAAAAACATAAAAAAAAGAGACGTTCATCAGGGCGGTACATGTGCGTACCGTCTGACGAACGTCTTTGTTCCATATGCTATTATAGCACATCACGGACGGATTGTCAAGAGAAAATCCGCTCTTATACAGGCAGCGTCACCAGAGACACCGTGCTCTTGAGAATGTAGAGGGCGTCATTGCTGTCAATGCTCTTGTTCCGGTCAACGTCTGCATTTGCAGCGCCCCGCTCGGAGAGCTTCTCCATACCAAGCAGATTCTTATTGAGCAGGATAATGTCGAGCAGCTCGACCTTGCCGTTACAGTCGGTATCACCGTAGAGAATTTCCGTCTCTGTCGGAGCGGTGTCAGCCTCCGTTGCAGTGGTTTCCGTTGTGGTCGTTTCGGTGGCAGTCGTTTCGGTGGCTTCCGTTGTGGTCATTTCTGTGGCAGTCGTTTCGGTGGCTTCCGTCGTTGTTTCCGTCGGCGGCTCGGTTGCGGTCGCTGCCTCCGTCACAAATACGGCATAGTTGACGCAGCCTGCGCTCTGCCCGTTGGCACCAAGTGTCACAGAATCTCCGGCACTGACCGTCATTTTGTAGAGGGCAAAGGTCACATCCTTGTCATTGGATGCAGTCAGATCGGTCTTTTCATAGCCGCTCATCCAGGCGGGGACATTCTCGACGCGGGTATCCAGTGCGATGTACACATTCAGATCCGCTCCCGCCGTAAAGACAGCGGCATCGCTTGTGCAGTTCTTGGCATCGCAGGCCGTCAGGATGGCTTCTGCGCCGGTCACTTCCTCCGGAAGCATGCTGAACACAGCATCACGGTCACCGAATACCGGATCCCCGACAGCGATCGCGTCATCAATGCTCCATGCCTTGTAATAGGCATTCTGATCCACCTGGAGATCACGGATCAGCCTGCCGCTGATCGGGTCGATCTTCACCTCAAGGATCCATTTCTGGTCATCGCTGTCGTTGCATGCCCATTGCAGGCAGTTGGCGCCCTCTTCCTTGGAGGCGGCCAGCACGCCGACGCAGCTCTGATCCCCGGTATTCTTCGTGCAGATGGTATAGGTGCCGTCGCCGTTGTCCACGAGCTTGAAGAGCTGTGCATCATCGGCGGTATCTGTCCAGACATGGATATTGGTGCCGTTGTCGGGATTGCCGTAATCGAGATCCAGCAGATACTTGCCGCCTTCGATCTCATTGTGCAGGCGATAGTAGCCGTTTCCGGCATCCTCGAATGTCCAGCCTGTATTGCCGGAGGACTTCTGGACAACGTCGTTGTCATTGTCGGTATCCAGAGTCAGGTAGAGGCCGGAATTGACATTGCGGATGCGGTAGGTATTAGCGGTGTCGATCGCCGCACCTGCCTTGCCGCCGCGGTTGGAATTGACCGTGCAGTTCGGACGCTCCGGCATCGCATAGCCGGTGCCCAGGAAGAAGGAGGTGTGCGGAGGCTGATTGTAGGCGGTCTGTTGTGCGGAGACCTGGGTGCGGTACTGCGGGTCATGCATCAGGCATTGTACACGATAATTCGTATCGTAATTGGTGCAGTAAATGCGGATGGCATCGCCGGCTGCCGCACGGACGATCAGCTCCTCACGCCAGTCACCGAAAATATCCGCCGACAGACAAGGCGTACCCTTGGTGGTATTACAGGTATAGAAGCCGTCGGTCGTCAGGATGGTGTCCAGTGTACCCTTGTCATTCATCTTGGAGATGGTGGCCGGAGAATCGGTATAGCCGTCGAGAATCTCGCGTTCCAGGTCGCCGTCCCAGTAGGACAGGAAATTGATGGCGGGTCTGCGGCAGGAAAGCTCGGTGCCGGCAGTGCTGACGACCGGCATGGAGCCGTCGGAGGTCTTGTTGCCCCAGCATTCTGCACCGGGGTTGTTCGCCCAGACATTGTCTGCGCAGCAGCGTCCGGTATCGGATGCACCGTTCTGGTGGTACAGGATCTTCTTCTGGTCGGCATCATAAAGGGTCACGCCGTAGCCGGAATGACTCTCCTCATGGCAGATCCAGACCTCAAAGCCGGGATTGGCAGGATCAAGGTCACCGACATGCATGGCGTCACCGTGACCCTGCTTGGTCGTATAGAACAGGGTGCCGTTATCGTCAATGATGGCAGCACCGGAGCAGATCTCCTGCTTGCCGTCGCCGTCGAAATCGGCGCACATGGAATTGTGGTTGCCGTCACCCCAGGCATTGCTGTTGGAATTGGTGGTGCCGGAATCATATGTCCACATTTTGACGAGCTTCTTGTTTTCCACCTTGTAGGCAGTCGCCGTCAGACGCGCGTAATAGCCGCGTCCGGTAACCACACAGGGATGCACGCCGTCAAGATAGGCTACGCTGCCCCAGTAGCGTTCCACGCGGTTGTACTTATCCGAGGATTTGCCCCATCCGGTGGGGTCGCCTCTGCCGGGCTCATAATTGACCGTATCCAGCGCCGCACCGGTCTGGCCGTCAAACAGGGTATAGAATTCATTGCCGGAATAGATCAGGCCGTTGCCGTCACGATAGACCTTGGAGGCATCACCGATCACCTTTCCGGTGCCGTCCACGGTGCCGTCGGAGGTCTTGCAGGTCATTTCGCATTTGCCGTCGAGGTCGAAGTCAGCCACAAAGAACTGCGTATAATGCGCACCGGCACGGATATTCACGCCCAGGTCAATGCGCCAAAGCTTGGTGCCGTCGAGCCTGTAGCAGTCGATATAGACCTTGTCGGTCTTGCCCTTCTGGGAATTGTCCTTTGAGGTGGAAGGATCCCACTTGACAAACAGTTCGTACTGACCGTCACCGTCCACATCACCGACGCTCATGTCATTCGGGGTGTAGGTGCCGCCGTCAGAGCCCTTGGCAGGACGGTCGAGCTTGATGTCGTAATAGGCATTGTTTGACCGGAGCGAACAGGTGTCATTGGCAATGCGTGTGGTACCATTGTAGGTTTCCACACGGTAGGTCGAGGAAGCGCTGCCGCCCTTGTCCAGGAAGCAGGTGGCACCCTTGGAATACTCGTTGTCTTTCTCCGTGCTGGTGTAGACGAGCGTATCGTCACGGTAGAGCTTGAACACGGCATCATCCGGATCGGAGCGCAGGAAACGCCAGCTGACGAGCATGCCGTTTCCCGTATTGATCGCATTGATGCCGCGGTCGAGGTACTCCACGACCATGCTGCCGGACTTGTTGTAGGCGGTGTTGTTGGCGGTCAGGGCACTTGCTGTCAAAGCGCTGCCTGCGCCCGTCCAGAGGGACAGGCACATCATGCCGGAGACCATTCCAGCGCCGAAGCGCCGTCTTCTGCCGATGGATTTCTTCATAATCATTCCCCTTTGCAATAACAGAATTTTGTTGATACACGCTCTATATTTATAAACGAATTATGAACTGATTTTATAGTACCACAAATTCAGGAATATTTCAATGACAAATTACGCTTTGTTTATTGCAATTGTTATTCTATCCGGGGAATTGCCCGCATTCCTGCCAAAAATGCAGCACATCAAAGTGCTGCATCCTGCATCGTTTCCCGGATCGCCTGTGCAGCGCTCCGGAATGCTGCCAGCTCCTCCGGCGTCCACGGTTCCCGGATCCGCTGCTGGACGCCGCCAGGCCCGACGACAGACGGCACAGACAGGGCAATTCCCTCGCAGTCGTATTCCCCATGCAGAACGCTGCTGACGGAGACAAGCGAAGGCTTGTAATTGATGATCGCATCCGCCAGATGCCGCACGCAGGCTGCAATGCCGTAATGCGTTCTGCCCTTGGCCTGGATGATCTGTGCGCCCATGCACTTCGTCTGCGCGGCGATCTCCTCGCGGATCTGTGCATTCCACGGGATATGCAATTCCGTGCAGTAATCCCCGATCGGAATGCCGCTGACGGTGACCCGGCTCCAGACAGGCACCTGTGCTTCACCATGTTCGCCTGCCACATACGCGCCGATCACACCTGTCCCAAGCCCGACATGATCGGCAATGCATCTGACAAACCGCGAGGAATCAAGCATACACCCCGAGCTGAACACCATGCCGTCCGGAAGTTCCATCCATTCGGTGACCTTGGCTGTCAGGATGTCCACCGGATTGGAAATAATGAGAATAACACCGCCGGTATAATGCTGCCGGATCGAATCCATGACATTCTGCATGATCCGGACATTTTCCTGCGTCAGATCACGCCGGGTCTCACCCGGTTTTCTTCCCCGCCCTGCCGTAATGATGATCAGATCACAGCCGGCACAGTCGGCGTAGCTCCCGGCATATACATCTGCCGTCCCCATTGCCGGAATGCCATGGCGGATGTCCATGGCCTCCCCCTCTGCCTTGGCCGTGTCAATGTCAATGAGCACGATTTCGCGTGCAATATCGCCGAGTGCAAGCGTATATGCAATAGTTGAGCCGACATAGCCTGCACCGATCACAGCCGCCTTCCGGCTGCCGGATGAATAGATCTGTCTCATAGCTACCTCCTGCATGAAAATAGTTAGCACTTGCTGATTCTATCATACCATATTCCGTCAGAAAAAGCAAGATGCTTTCCACCGGACTTCCTTATTTTGTCGAATCCTCTGATTTTTTCAAATCCGTAAAAAGTCCCTTGCATCGCCGTGATATTGGTAGTATAATAGTATACGTTCGTTTGCATTATTTCAAAATACCGGTCTTACCGGATCCTATGGAGGTACATCATGGCAGAACATGCACCTGTCAGAACAGAAGACAAGCTCAAACCGAAGCTCTTTTCGGTCATGAAGGGCTATACAAAGGAACAGCTCGTTAAGGACATCGTCGCCGGCATCATTGTTGCGATCATTGCACTGCCGCTGTCCATCGCACTTGCGCTGGCATCGGGCGTCGGCCCGGAACAGGGCTTGTATACGGCGATCGTGGCCGGCTTCATCGTGGCATTCTTCGGCGGCAGCCGTGTGCAGATCGCGGGGCCTACCGCAGCATTTGCTACCATCGTTGCCGGGATCGTGGCAACGGAGGGCATGGACGGACTGATCATTTCCACCATTATGGCGGGCATCATCATGATCGTCATGGGCTGCTGCAAATTCGGTGCGCTCATTAAATACATCCCCGGCACCATTACCTCCGGATTCACATTCGGTATCGCCGTGACCATTCTGATCGGACAGATCAAGGATTTCTTCGGGCTGACATTCCAGAATGCACCGATCGAAACCGTTGACAAGATCAAGGAGATCATCCTCTGCTTCGGCACCTTCAACTGGCAGGCAGCACTGGTCGGCGTGATCTCGCTTGCCGTTCTGATCCTCTGGCCGAAGAAGCTCGAAAAAATCCCGGCTTCCCTGATCGCGGTCATCCTCGGCTCTCTGCTTGTGAAATATACGGGGCTTGAGGTCAATACCATCGGTGATCTGTACACCATCAGCTCCGCACCGCCCCATTTTACCGCACCGGTCGTGACCTTTGCACGGGTGCGGGCACTCGTTCCGAATGCATTTACGATTGCGATTCTTGCTGCGGTTGAATCGCTGCTGTCGTGCGTAGTTGCCGACGGTATGATCGGCTCGAAGCACCGCTCGAATATGGAGCTTGTCGCACAGGGGCTTGCCAACATCGGTTCGGCGCTCTTCGGCGGCATTCCGGCAACGGGCGCCATTGCCAGAACCGCAGCCAATGTCAAGAACGGCGGCCGCACGCCGATCGCCGGCATGGTGCATTCTGTTGTTGTACTGGTCATTCTGATCGTTCTGATGCCGCTTGCGGCACTGATCCCGATGCCGACCATTGCAGCGATCCTGTTCGTGGTTGCCTACAATATGTGCGGCTGGCGCAACATCCGCAATACCATCCGCACGGCTCCGAAGAGCGACATTGCCGTGCTGTTCGTGACTTTGACGCTGACGGTCGTATTTGATCTGGTCGTTGCGATCGGTGTGGGTATGGTAATGGCAGCGCTCCTCTTCATGAAGCGTATGGCTGACGTTACCGAAGCTCATACCTGGGTGGATGTGGACGATGAGGACACGGATCCTGATTCCATCTTCCGCAAGAAGATCCCGGCACGCACCCGCGTTTACGAGATCAACGGCCCGATGTTCTTTGCAGCGGCAGACAAATACAAGTACATGCTGCACGACTGGGATATTGACATTCTCTGCATCCGCATGCGGAATGTGCCTGCCATTGATGCGACCGGCGTGGAGGCGCTCAAGCGCATTGTGCAGCGCTGTGAGCGGCACGGCGTGAGGGTGATCTTCTCGCATGTGAATGAGCAGCCGATGCATGCAATGGAGAAGGCCGGATTCATCGAGAAGGTTGGCCGCGAGAACTTCTGCAATCATATTGATACCGCGCTTGAACGTGCGGCATCCATTGAGGAAGAGCTCCACAAGGAAGTATAAATCAGAAGCGTCACCGGAAGTGATCCGGTGACGCTTTTTTGGTATCGTCTTACAAAGCCTTGAGCTGCGCCTCCAGAAATCCTGCATGATACCGGCTGCGGTAGTCCTTGATGGATGCCATAATCGGCTTCTTCGGCCGTTTTTCCTCGATCAGCAGCAGCGGGATGTTATGCACGGCATCGGCCAGCATCCGCGTGCGCTCCGGCTCGTCCGCAAGCGCTCCCGCGAGCTCATCGAGCACAGCGGCCAGCAGCGGATAGAATGCCGGATCCCGCATCACAAGCAGATTCGCTGTGTAGATATTCTGCACATGCACCCATGTCGCCCCCTGCATGCCGGCGGGGATATGCGCTGCAAGCACCGTCCGGACGTAATTGGAAGGGATCCCGCCTGTTTCCGCCGGCGGCTTTGTCAAGTAATCCGACAGCGTCCGCAGCCCGGGAATGACCTCGATGTATTCCGGATTGGAGCGGATGAAGACAAACAGCGCATGCAGATCATAAAAATCATAATTGAGCAGATACATCACAGCACCTCCCTGACAGCATTGGACAGCGCTGCCAGTTCTTCCATGGTAAGCGCTTCGATGCGGACATTCGGGGCAATTCCTGCCTTCTCGAAGACGGCGTTCATTTCCGCCTTCGGAATGCCGAGCGCACCCGGCAGCACCCCGCCAAGCTGCTTGCGCCGCTGGGAAAAGCCTGCCTTGACAATGCGGAAAAACAGCGCTTCATCCGTGATCTTCCACGGACATTCCGGATGCAGCCGGATCTGGATGACAGCAGAATCCACATTCGGTGCAGGCATGAAGCTGCCGCGTGCGACATCAAACAGCTTTTCTGCCTCGCCGTAATAATGCACCGCAACGGTCACGGCACCGGAATCCCGCGAGCCAACTTCCGCACAAAGACGCTGCGCTGCCTCCTTCTGCACCATGACAGTGATCGTTTCAATGGGGAGGCGTTCCTCGAGCAGCCGCATCAGCAGCGGTGAGGTGATGTAATACGGCAGATTCGCGCAGACGGCCACATGCAGCCCGGCGAATTCCTCCCGGATCAGCCTTGCAAGGTCGTATTTCATCGCGTCCCCATGGATCAGGCGCACGTTTTCAAAGTCGATCAGCGTTTCCTCCAGGATCGGGAACAGCCGGTCATCCAGCTCCACGACAGCGACTTTCTCCGCACGCTGCGCCAGCTCCGCAGTCAAGGTGCCGACGCCCGCGCCGATCTCCAGAATACCCCAGCCCGGGGCAGCATTCCCCATTTCGGCAATGCGCGGGCAGACGGTCGGATTGATGAGAAAATTCTGTCCGAGCGCCTTGGAGAAATGAAATCCGTGCCGCTCCAGCAATGCGCGTACATACCCGATGTCTGTCAGTCTTTCCATACCGCACCTCCCAGATCCTTCAGAATGGCCTCCGCACAGTGCATGCCATCCACCGCTGCCGAGGTAATGCCGCCTGCATAGCCTGCGCCCTCACCGCACGGGTAAATGCCTGCAATGCCGGTGCTGCATCCGTCCTCTCCACGCATCATGCGCACCGGGGAGGAGCTGCGGGATTCGACGCCCGTCAGAAGCGCATCGGGATCGGCAAAGCCGTGCAGCCGCTTGTCAAGCTCCGGAATGCCGAGCCGGAGCGTTTCACACATGAAGCCGGGCAAATAGGCATCCGGCGAGGCAAATGCCGTTCCCGGGGTGTAGGTCGGCGTGACCTTGCCGAAGCTGTCCGATTCCCGGTGTTTCAGGAAATCCCCCACCCGGATTACCGGCGCATGGTAATTCCCGCCGCCTGCGCGGAAGGCAGCTTCCTCGATCTGCCTTTGCAGGTACATGCCCGCCAGCGGATGCTCGCTGCCGAAATCCGCCGGGGTAATGCCTACCAGCAGGGCACTGTTGGCATTGCGGCCGTCCCGGGCAAACAGGCTCATGCCGTTGACCGCAAGGCGCTCCGGCTCCGAGGCAGCAGCCACCACCTCACCGCCGGGACACATGCAGAAGGTATACAGGCTCCTGCCGTTTTTCAGATGCACGGCGAGCTTGTAATCCGCTGCGCCAAGCGCCGGATGACCGGCAAATTTCCCGTACTGCGCCCGGTCGATCTCCGCTTGCAGATGCTCGATCCGCACACCCATTGCAAAGGGCTTCTGCACAAGCGGAATGCCGGCTGCATGCAGCAGTTCCATGGTATCGCGGGCGCTGTGGCCGAGGGCGAACACGGCATGGCGGCAGGCGATTTCATGCTTTTCTCCATTTTGCTCGTATTGCAGGCCGGTCAGAATTCCGCCTTCTGCGGTAAAGCCCGCCATTTTCGCACCGAAGCGGATCTCCCCGCCCATGCGTTCAATCATGCCGCGCAGATTCCGGACGGTTCCGGTCAGGCGGTCGGTGCCGATATGGGGCTTGGCCTGCCAGAGAATTTCCTCCGGGGCGCCGCACTGGACAAAGGTTTCCAGCACAAAGCGGATGCGCGGATCCTTGATGCCGGTATTGAGCTTGCCGTCCGAGAAGGTACCTGCACCGCCCTCACCGAACTGGATATTGCTCTCGGGCATGAGCTTGCCGTGCTCCCGGAAAGCCGCCACATGCGCCTTGCGTTCCTCGACCGGGCGGCCGCGTTCGAGCACAACAGGCCGCAGCCCCGCCCTGGCAAGGATATACGCCGCAAACATGCCGCCGGGGCCGAATCCGACCACGACAGGCCGCTCCTTGGCATGGCAGATGGAAACGCGGTAATGCTTTTCTGTGACCGCACTGACATTGCGGTTTTTGCTGCATCGCTGCAGAATGCCGCGCTCCCCCTCAGCCCGGACATCAACAGTTGCCAGGAATGTGACCGCATCCTTTTTTCTGGCATCGACCGAACGCTTGCGCAGACGGACGGAGGTGATCTTTTCAAATGGTAAATGCAGCTCCCGCCCGACCATGCGGCGCAGGGTATCTTCGGTATAATCCAGCGGCAGCCGGATATTCTGAATACGAATCATCATTCGCTCCTTTATGGGATATGCAGCGTTTCTGTTTCACCGGTTTCAAACAGAAGACAGACTGTGTGGGCGTCGGTCTGCTCTGCGCCAGTGATCCGACGCATGGGATCCATGCGGTAGCGCTCGAACCACTGCGGATGCAGGGTATCATACTGATAGGGCGCATACGGGTGATGCAGGAAATACACGATCACGCCGCAGCCGTACAGCACGGCAAAGCGTCCGTCTGCATCGAGCAGCGCACCGGCCGGATCACCGTAGAAATCCCCGATGCACACCGTTCTGCCCGATTCCTTGACCGTCAGCAGAACGCTTTCATATTCTGCTTCGATGCGGTATTGCTCCGATTCTGCAAGTATTCTCTCGTTCATAGCACACCTCCGGCAATATGATCGGCTGCCATGCATCCCGATGCCCAGCACCAGTGCAGATGATAGCCGCCGCAGATACTTTGTACATCCACCGCCTCCCCGGTCACATAGAATCCCGGGTACTGCCTGACTGACAGATTTGCATTCAATACATCCCCGCGCACGCCGCCCGCGGTCGCCTGTGCCTGCGTGAAATCCGCGATCCCTGTGACAGGGAACCGGAGGTCATGCAGGACAGCTTCGAGCTGTTGCAATTGTCTTGCATCCAGTCCCGCACAGGGCGCGTCGGCTCGGATCCCGGCCTGCTTCAGGACAAGTCTTGCCAGCGGACGCTGCAAAAGTCCTGTCAGCATTTCCTCGCAGGAAGCCGCATACCGCGTCCCCTGCATCGTATACAGCCGGGACAGCGTCTCCCCGGCCGTATCAGCCGGAAGCAGATCCAGCCGGATCTGATACGCATGCAGGCGGCGGGTATCTATATGCCCGGCAAGGTCAAACAGACAGATTCCGGAAAGCGCCGTCTCCGTGAACTGCACTTCCCCGTCCTCGGTATATCCAGCCGCATCCCCGTCATACAGCGTGACCCGGCACCGCACACGCAGACCCTTGAGGGGACGCAGCCGCTTTTCGTCCGATTTTACCGGACAGAGGATGGGGCGCGGAGGAATGACCGGAATCCCCATTTCCCGCAGAATATTCCATGCAGAACCGTCTGTGCCGTGCTTTGGTGCGGCATGTCCTCCCGCGGCAAAAATCACATTCCGGGCAGTCAGCTCCCCGGCATCGCTGCTGACAGCATACCCTCCGGAGATCCGGCGGATCCCGGTGACCGCAACGCCGCAGCGCTCCTGTGCTCCGCCAAGCTGCATGTGCAGCGCATCGAGGACAGCCGATGCAGTCATGCTGTAGGGGTACATCCGTCCGGCTTCATCCGTGCGGGTGTACAGTCCCATGGACGCAAAGAAATCCGCCGCATCCCCGAAATGATCCAGCACCGGTGCCGGATCAAAGCTGCCGTAATAATCGGCCGCAGTGATCCCAGAATGGCTGAGGTTGCATCTGCCGTTGCCGGTCGCAAGGATCTTCTTACCGGTACGCGGGAGCTTTTCTAAAATGGCGGTGCCGTCAATGCCGCCGGCCGCCGCCCGTACCGCAGCAGCAAGTCCCGAAGCACCGCCGCCGATGATGATGAGCCGGTAATCCATATCAGTCCTCCAGATAGGATGTGAGTGTCATGGCATATTGCAGGGAATGCTCATTGTCCGGCATTTCGGAATTGACCGCAATGACTGCGCGGTATGCCGGAAGAATGACGCATTTTTGTCCCCATTTGCCGCTCATATAGCAGCTTTCCCCGTCTGCCCAGAACAGATAGCCGTAGCCGCGTCCGTCATCCGAGCAGGTATGCGGGGCGGTCGCAGTTTGCAGCCAGGCACGGCTGTACAGGCCAGCATCAAGCACCGACTGACCGAGCTTTGCAAGGTCGCGGGTCGAAATCAGCAAGCCGCTTGCCGCAAAGAAATGTCCCTTCGGGTCGGATTCAAACCGGAAATGCTCGATGCCAAGCGGCCGGAAGATCCGCCGCACGATCCATTCGGCAAGCGGCTCGTCTGCGGCCGCCTCCGCCATGCGGCCGGCAAGGTAGGCATCGGCATTGTTGTACTGAAACCGGGGTGCTGTGATCTCCTGTGCGAGACAGGCCGCCAGGTAATCCGGACAATCCCTGCGGTCGGCAAACAGCAGCTTGTCCCGGATCCCCGAGCGCATGGTCAGGAGCGCTTCGAGCGGAATGCGGGAGAGCGGGGCATCTGCCGGGGTGCCGAGCAGCTCCCCGACTGTCTGCTGCAGCCGTAGCTTTCCTTCGCTGCAAAGCATTCCGATCACAAGGGAAACAAGGCTTTTCGTGATCGAATACTGCGGATACACCGTATCAATGTCCGCAGTCGCCGCAATGCATTCGCCGTCCTGCATCACGCAGGCAGCACGGATCCGCGGATCGTCAGGCAAAATGGTATACATGCACTCACTCCCATTCATAGCGGGTCAGATCACCCTGCGCTGTCATATCCGGATAGTCCCACTGCCGCAGCACCTCATAGGCGGCAATGGCCACGGAATTCGAGAGATTCAGGCTCCGGAGCGTCGGCCGCATCGGAATGCGGACAGCAGTTTCCGGATGCTGCACCAGCAATTCCTCCGGCAGTCCCGCATCCTCTCGGCCAAACATCAGGTAGACATCCCGATCCTGCGGATAGCGGACATCACTGTGGCACCGCCGCGCCTTGGTTGTGAAATAGTAGATCAGATCATTTTCATGCTGCGCGAGAAATGCCGGAATGCTGTCATATTCATGAATTTCCAGCTTATCCCAGTAGTCAAGCCCGGCGCGTTTGAGGTCACGGTCATTGATCGTGAAGCCGTATGGCTTGATGAGGTGCAGCACGGCTCCGGTCACGGCGCAGGTGCGGGAGATATTGCCGGTATTTTGAGGAATACGCGGTTCAGCGAGGACGATGTGGAGCATGGCAGTTCCTTTCCGGATGAAAAAATTTTCCTTGCAAAAACGCCTCCGTCGCGGTCATACTACTCACAGAACCACAAAAGGAGGGATGAAGTATGATGAATCTGAGTTCGATCATCAAGGGTATTTCCGTCGGCGCCACAGTCGGCACGGCGGCTTTCATGCTCGTCAATTCTGCGGGCAGAAAGAAAACCAGCATCAAGCGCCACGCGGGAAAAATGCTCCGCGCAGCAGGCGATGTCCTTGACGACATTACCTCTGTCGTCAAGTAACACAGGCAGGCCGCACCCGGCGGCCTGCTTACTTATTTCTGATTCTTGCGGAAGCCGAGATAGCTCTCGAGGATGATGGTCGCTGCGACCGCATCCACGACTGCCTTGCGCTTCTTGCCGCGGGTATTGGTGACATTCAGGTATTCATGCGCACTGACTGTCGTGCAGCGTTCATCCCACATGACGGTCTCCAGTCCCGTCAGCTCATGCAGAAGCTCTGCAAATTTCATGCATTTCTCTGCACGCTCACCAATGGTGTTGTTCATATTCTTCGGGTACCCGACCACGATCAGTTCTGCGCCGTTCTCCTGCGCTGCTGCCGCAACGGCCTTTGCACAGCGCTCAAAATTGCGCTCCTGCACAACCGTCAGCGGTGAGGCAAGAAATTCGCTCTTGTCGCACATCGCCAGTCCCGTCCGGGCATCCCCGAAATCCACGCCCATGATCTTCATGACGCATTTACCACGGCTTGACCGTGCCGATTATGTCACGCACGCTTGCAATGCCGTTGGCATCAAGCCAGTCATTCATCCCGGCAATGATCTTCAGCGGCGCATACGGATCGGTGAAGCATGCCATGCCGACCTGCACGGCAGATGCACCTGCCATCATCAGCTCGATCGCATCCTCGCCCGTGGTCACGCCGCCCATGCCGATAATCGGAATCTGAACGGCATTCGCCACCTGCCATACCATGCGAACGGCGACCGGGAAGATCGCCGGACCCGACAAGCCGCCGACATTGTTGTGCAGCACCGGACGGCGCGTCCGGATGTCAATGCGCATGCCAAGCAGCGTATTGATGAGGGAAACGGCATCCGCACCGGCAGCCTCCACGGACTTTGCGATCTCGGTAATGCTCGTGACATTCGGGGAGAGCTTGACCACCAGCGGCTTGCTTGTGGCCTTGCGGACGGCAGCCGTGACCTGGGAAGCCGCTTCACAGGAGGTGCCGAATGCCGCACCGCCCTGCTTTACATTCGGGCAGGAAATATTCAGCTCGATCATGGGGACATCCGTGGCATCGAGCTTGGCGGCCACCTCGGCGCATTCCTCTGCGGTTGCACCGGCAATATTGGCAAGGATCACGGTGTCCTTGGTCATCAGATTCGGAAGCTCCCTTTCAATGAAGGCATCAATGCCGGGATTCTGCAGACCCACGGAATTGAGCATGCCGGCAGGCGTTTCCGCAATTCTGGGCGCGATATTGCCCGGACGCAGCGCGCCGGTCGTGCCCTTTGTGGCAATGCCGCCGAGTTCGGACAGCGGATAGAATTCCTCATATTCTCTGCCGTAGCCGAATACACCGGATGCGGGGATGATCGGATTCTTGAAATCCACGCCGCATACATTCACAGACAGATCAGCCATTACCAGCACACCTCCTCTGCACAGAAAACAGGACCGTTCTTGCAGACATGCTGCATATGCTCCGTTCCGGTTTCATCCTTGGTCTGACATGCACAGCCCAGACAGGCACCGACACCGCAGGCCATTCTTTCTTCCAGCGATACCTCGCAGTAGGTCTTGTTGCGGATACACAGCTCTGCAACTGCCTTGAGCATAGGCATCGGGCCGCAGGCATAGACTGCATCCACGCCGTCACTCAGAAGCGCTTCGAGCGGCCCTGTGACGAATCCCTTGCAGTCCCCTGCCGTGCCGTCCTCGGTCACCAGAATGGTCTGTGCGCCCAGGAGCTGCAGATCCTCCTGGAGGATCACCTGCGGGTAGCTGCGGAATCCCGAGATCGCAACTGCTTTCTCTCCATAATAGGAAGCAAGCGGCAGCATGGGCGGCACACCGATACCGCCGCCGACCAGCGCCACGGTCTGCGCATCCTCAAGCAGCGTAAATCCGTGTCCGAGCGGCCCGATCATGTCCATGTCATCACCGACATTCAGGCCGGCCAGCGCCTCTGTGCCCTTGCCGCGCACGGCAAACACAATGCGCAGCGTACCGCCGACCGGATCAATACCGGCAATGGAGATCGGGCGGCGCAGTCCGTACCCCTTCGGAAGAATATGCACAAACTGACCGGGATCTGCGATCTCTGCGATCTCCGGGCAGAGCACGGTGAAGCTGAAGGTATCACGCGCAATGGCTGTTTTCTCGGTAATGCGATAGGAACCCTGTGTGTATTTCATGCCATTCCCTCCGATCATTCCTCGGGCAGCGGCGCCATCTCAAAGATGACACTCGGATACCACTTTCCGTCGATCTTCACGACACCGGCAGTCTTGCCGGATACAGAGGTATTTCCGTTGTTGTTCATATCCTTGAGCGCGAACATATCAAAGCGGACAGCCTCTTCGATATTCAGCCCTGTTTCCTGTGCAAGCGCCTGCACGGTTGCTTCCGGTACCTCGATCTTTTCACCGATGGTCGGCTTCCAGGTAGAGGAAACAGAGCCTACATTGAGCATGCTCTTCTGCAGGGTTTCAAAATACGCATCGACCCATTCATCATAGCGGTTGACACGCTCGAGATAGACCTTGTAGATGTCTTCATCAAGGCCGAGCGTTGCAGCGCTGACCTTGGCGGCAGCCGCCTTCTCGTCGGCGTTGAACAGCGCCTTGTATGTGCTCTTGTCAAGCGTGGTGAATGTACGCAGATAGGCGTAATAGGCGCTTTCTGCATCCGCGTTGGGATCACTGTCCTGCGCAGGGCTGCCGGAAAGTACAGGCGTCTGTCCTGCATTGGTAGAATTGGAGGATGCACCGGTGCATCCGGTCAGAAGCATTGCTGCAAGCAGTGCAGCCGTCAGAATTGTTTTCTTCATGGTAGTAGTCCTCATAATCAATATATCATCAGATTTTGGTAATATCCACCAGCTCTACATCGTCCATGGAACGGCCGGAGAGCAGGACATTGGCAAGCGCATTCGCCGTATCGACTGCTGTCAGGGAGCAGATGGAGCGCTCGATGGATTTGCGGCGCATCTTTACGCTGTCACGCGCCGGCATTCTGCCCTTGGCAGAGGTGGAGATCATATAATGGATCTTGCCGCTTTCAAGCAGATCAATGGTATTCGGGGAGCCCTCGGAGATCTTGCGGACGGTATTGGTCGCGATCATGTTGCGGTTGAGATAGCTTGCAGTGCCGCTCGTTGCATAGAGATCAAAGCCCATCCGGGAGAATTTCTCCGCAATCGGGATCATTTCCTTCTTCTCGGAATCACGCACCGAGATCAGCACGCCGCCCTCACGCTTGAGGTCGTATCCGGCAGCAACCAGGCCTTTGAGAAGCGCATCCTCGAAGGAATGGCCGATGCCGAGGCATTCACCGGTGGACTTCATCTCCGGGCCAAGCATCGTATCGACATCCTGGAGCTTCTCAAAGCTGAATACCGGTACCTTGACAGCGACGTAATCGCCCTCCGGATACAGACCGGATGCATAGCCAAGCTCCTGCAAAGTGGCACCGAACATGATCTTCGTCGCAATATCCACCATCGGAATACCCGTGACCTTGCTGATATACGGCACGGTTCTCGACGAACGCGGGTTCACCTCAATGACATAGACCTCACCGCGGTAGACCACATACTGGATATTGACCAGACCCACCACATGCAGTGCAAGTGACAGGCGCTTGGTGTACTCAATAATGGTCTCGCGCACCTTCTTCGAGAGATTCTGCGCCGGATAGATCGAAATGGAGTCGCCGGAATGCACGCCCGCACGCTCGATATGCTCCATGATGCCCGGGATCAGGAAATCCTTGCCGTCGCAGATCGCATCGACCTCGACCTCGGTACCCATCATGTACTTGTCGATCAGCACGGGGTTCTCGATCATATGCGAGGTGATGATCTCCATGTACTCTTCGACATCCTGGCGGGAATGCGCAATGATCATATTCTGGCCGCCCAGGACATATGACGGACGCAGCAGCACCGGATAGCCCAGCTTTTCCGCCACAACGACCGCTTCGGAGGTCGTCATGACCGTGTAGCCCTGCGGGCGCGGGATGCCGCACTGCTCAAGCAGCTCGTCAAAGCGCTCCCTGTCCTCGGCTGCATCAATGTCATCCGCAGAGGTGCCCAGGATATTCACGCCGCAGTCTGACAGATGGCGTGTGAGCTTGATGGCCGTCTGGCCGCCGAACTGCACGACAACGCCGTAGGGCTGCTCGGTCGCGATGATATTGTCCACATCCTCCGGGGTGAGCGGATCGAAATACAGGCGGTCGCCGGTATCGAAATCGGTGGAGACCGTCTCCGGGTTGTTGTTGCAGATCACAGCCTCGTAGCCAAGCTCCTTGAGCGTCCAGACACAGTGTACCGAGCAATAGTCAAACTCGATGCCCTGTCCGATCCGGATCGGGCCGGAGCCGAATACAATGACCTTCTTCTTGCCCTTTTCCGTGCGGTCGATGAACTGTCTTGCTTCATTCTCGGAATCGTAGGTCGAATAGAAATACGGTGTCTCCGCCTTGAATTCACCGGCGCAGGTATCGACCATCTTGTAGACGGCATTGCGGTGCGTGGGGCATTTCTGTCCGGACATGCGCTCAATGGTGCTGTCAAGATAGCCGTACTGCTTGGCTGTCAGGTACTTTTCCTCGGTGAGAGTACCGTCGGCAAGCCACTGTTCGAGCTCAACCAGATTCAGGAGCTTGTCAAGGAACCATTCGTCAATGAGCGTGATCTCGTGGATCTGCTCAATGGACACGCCCTTTTTCAGCAGGGCGAATACCTCGAATGCACGCTCATCCTCAACACCCTTGCGCAGGTGGCCGAGGAGCTCATCCACGGTCATTTCCTCGAATTTCTTCATATTCAGGGAATCCACGCCCAGCTCAATGGAGCGGACGGCCTTCATCATGGCCTGCTCAAAGCTCGTGCCGATGGCCATGACCTCACCGGTCGCCTTCATCTGGGTGCCGAGGGTACGCTTGGCATAGACGAACTTGTCGAATGCCCACTTCGGGAACTTGATAACGACGTAATCAAGCGCCGGCTCGAAGCAGGCATAGGTCTTGCCGGTGACCTGGTTGATGATCTCGTCGAGCGTATAGCCGATGGCAATGCGGGTCGCCACCTTCGCGATCGGATAACCGGTCGCCTTCGAGGCGAGCGCCGAGGAACGCGATACACGCGGATTGACCTCGATGACCGCATATTCCATGCTCTCCGGATGCAGGGCAAACTGGCAGTTGCAGCCGCCCTCGACCTTGAGCTCGGAAATGATATTCAAAGACGCGGTACGCAGCATCTGGTATTCACGGTCGGAGAGTGTGACTGCCGGTGCAATGACGATGGAGTCGCCGGTATGCACGCCGACCGGGTCGAAATTCTCCATGGAGCAGACGGTAATGACATTGCCCTTGGAATCGCGGATGACCTCAAACTCGATCTCCTTCCAGCCGGAAATGCACTTTTCCACAAGGATCTGTGTGATCGGGGAAAGACGCAGGCCGTTGGTCGCAATGTCGCGCAGCTCCTCCTCGTTATTGGCGATGCCGCCGCCGGTGCCGCCGAGGGTGAATGCCGGACGGACGATCACCGGATAGCTGATCTCCCCGGCGAAATCCACAGCATCCTCCACGGTCTCCACGACCTTTGACGGGATGCAGGGCTCACCGATCTTTTCCATTGTGTCCTTGAATGCCTGGCGATCCTCTGCCTTGTGAATGGTTTCGGGATTGGCACCGAGGAGCTTGACATTGTGGGATTCCAGGAAGCCCTCCGCCGCAAGCTGCATGGAAAGGGTCAGGCCGGTCTGTCCGCCAAGGGTGGACAGGACACTGTCGGGCTTTTCGATTTCAATAACGCGCTTGACGGTATCGAGGGTCAGCGGTTCGATGTAAATGTGATCCGCCATGGCTTTGTCGGTCATGATCGTCGCAGGGTTGGAATTGATGAGCACGACCTCCAGCCCCTCCTGCTTCAAAGCGCGGCAGGCCTGTGCGCCGGCATAGTCAAATTCGGCTGCCTGACCGATGACGATCGGGCCGGAGCCGATCACGAGTACTTTCTTGATATCCTTACGCAGTCCCATCTCACTTGCCCTCCTTATATGCATCCATGCGGCCGGTGAATTCATCGAAGAGATATGCCGTATCCAGCGGGCCGCCGTGTGCCTCCGGATGGAACTGTACCGTGAAGGCATTCACGGAATTGTAGCGGATGCCCTCGCAGGTCTTGTCGTTGGCATTGATATGGCTTACCTCGCCGACAGACGGATCAAGGCTCTCACCAACGACTGCATAGCCGTGGTTCTGGCTCGTGACATAGGTCTTTCCGGAGGCAAGGTCGATGACGGGCTGATTGGCGCCGCGGTGGCCGTATTTGAGCTTCTCCGTCTTTGCACCCATGGCAAGTGCGGTGAGCTGATGGCCGAGACAGATGCCGAATACCGGAATGCCGAGCTTGACGATCTCGCGGATATTGGCGATCACTTCCGTTGCCTCTGCCGGGTCGCCGGGGCCGTTTGACAGCATGATGCCGTCCGGATCTAAAGCGTAGATCTCCTCGGCGGTGGTATTCGCCGGAACCACGATCACTTCACAGCCGCGGTTCATCAGGGACTTGCGGATGTAGCGCTTGTAGCCGAAATCCAGCAGTACCACGCGGTATTTTATATTCTCCGGTGTGTAGGTGTGGGTTTCCGTGCCGGTGACGGTCTTCACGGCATCGCGGACGCTGTAAGCACGGATCTGCGTCAGAAGCGTCTCCATGCGTCCGGCCGGATCCTCCGTGGTAATGGCACCGTTCATGACGCCTGCCTCGCGCAGCATCCGGGTGAGACAGCGGGTGTCGATCCCCCAGAGACCGATGATATTCAGCCGCTTCAGGAAGTGGTCAATGCTGTCCTCCGATCGGAAATTCGAGGGAGCATTGCACCATTCCCGCACGATATAGCCGGAAACATACGACTGCGTGGATTCAAAATCCTGCGAATTGACGCCGTAATTTCCGATCAGCGGGAAGGTCTGCGTAACGATCTGCCCGTAATACGACGGATCCGTCAGCGTTTCCTGATAGGCGGTCATGCCGGTCGTGAATACCACCTCACCGATGACCGTGCCCTTTGCGCCGAAGCTCTTCCCTTGGAAAACCTGTCCGTTGGCCAGGACAAGCCATGCGGGAGTGCTGTCTTTGATAAGTGCCATATACCTACATCCTTTCCTTCACAGTTCTTCTCCCCGGTACGGATGCCGCACCGGGGGAAGCCGATTTATGTCAGTTCTTTACTTGATCTTGACAAAGCCTGTAATATCGTCTCTCATGCGGATGGCCTCACGGCGCGCTGCCTTGGCAAAGTCACGCGGGTCGCAGCCCTCCTTCTGGTAAGCGCACATGATGGCGCGGGAGGAATTGACAATGCCGCCCAGTCCGTTTGCATCAAATGCACCTGCAACGCCCTCTGCGCCACCGCCCTGTGCGCCATAGCCGGGCACCAGGAAGAAGGTGTGCGGCAGACGCTCACGCAGCTCGCGGAGCTGTGCCGGGTAGGTCGCGCCGACAACAGCACCGACCGCAGAATAGCCGTATTCACCGATCGTGTCTGCACCCCACTTCTCGCAGAGATCGCCCATTCTGGCATACAGCGGCACACCGTCCATGAGCTGATCCTGGAGCTCACCGGAGGACGGATTCGAGGTCTTGACCAGTACGAAAATGCCCTTGTCACGGGTCTTGCAGGCGTCAAGGAGCGGATTGATGCCGTCGGAGCCGAGGTAGCCGTTGACAGTCAGGGCATCGGCGCCGAAGGGCTCAAGCTCATTCTCGCCGACCATGACCGAGCCCAGATGTGCCGCGGTATAGGCCTGCATCGTCGCACCGATGTCATTGCGCTTGCCGTCGGTGATGACGAACATGCCGCGCACCTTGGCATAGCGGATGGTGTCCTCGAGTGCCTTCATGCCGTTCCAGCCGTACATTTCATAGTAGGCTGCCTGCGGCTTGATGGCGGGGACAATATCGCAGATCTCGTCAATGATCGCCTTGTTGAAGGCAAAGATCGCTCTTGCTGCAGCCTGGAGGCTGCAGCCGTCCTCGTCCCGGTACTTCTTTTGCAGGAATTCCGGCACATAATCGAGCTTCGGGTCGAGTCCTACCACGGAGGGGTTCCCCGTCTCCTTGATTTTTGCGATCAGTCTGTCAAATCCCATAATTATATCTCCTTCTATTTGATTCCGGGTATGCCCGGTCAGTTTTGCTCCTCAAAGCGGATCTCGCCGCCGGTAATGGTCATGACGACCTTGCCCCGAAGCTCCATGCCGCGGAACGCGGTATTGCAGGATCTGCTGTGGAGCTTGGCCGGATCCACCGTCCATACCTTTTCGGTATCGACCAGAATCAGATTCGCCTCCGCACCCACGCGCAGGCATTCCGGTGCAAGGCCAAGCAGCATGCGCGGTTTGATGCTCATGCGCTCCACGATCTCCTGCAAGGTCAGCTTGCCGGTGTGATACAGCGCGGTCAACGTTGCGGCCAGTGAGGTCTCCAGTCCGACAATGCCGTTGGGCGCCAGCTCAAAATTGGCCTTCTCCGTCTGGGTATGCGGTGCATGATCCGTCACGATGCAGTCGATGGTGCCGTCGATGACAGCTTCTTCAATGGCGATGCGGTCGGATTCCTCACGCAGCGGCGGGTTCATGCGGTCATTGGCATCGCGGCTGCGCAGCTTTTCGTGCGTCAGCATGAAGTAATGCGGCGCCGTTTCACAGGTGACCTGTACGCCAAGGCGCTTGGCCTCGCGGATGATGTCCACAGAGCCCTTGGTGCTGACATGGCAGATGTGGATGCGGCCGCCGACAGAGCTTGCCAGCACGATCTCGCGTGCCGTGATGTAATCCTCGGAAGCACGATCCATGCCCTTGACGCCCAGCTCCTCGGAAACGCTGCCGCGGTGCATGATACCGCCGTCAATGATGTCCAGATCCTCACAGTGGGAGCATACCAGCATCCCCTGCTTCTTGGCCTCGGCCAATGCCTGCCGCATGATCTCGGCATTCTTGACCGGTCTGCCGTCATCGGAAAGCGCTGCTGCGCCTGCGCCCTTGAGCGCTGCAAAATCCGTCAGCTCCCCGCCGCTCATGCCCTTGGTGATGCAGGCGACCGGATAGACAGAAACGCCGGTATCTCTGGCCTTATTCAGGATGTACTGGATGGTTTCCGCAGAATCCACCGGCGGGTGGGTATTGGGCATGGTCAGCACGCCCGTCACGCCGCCTGCAAGTGCGGCACGGCAGCCGGTGAGAATATCCTCCTTCTGGGTCTGGCCGGGATCGCGGAAATGCACATGCATGTCGAAGAGTCCGGGCATTGCCGTCAGGCCGGTCGCATCAATGACACGATCGCCCTCGCCGTCGCAGATCTCGACAATTCCCTTGCCCATGCGGGTGATCTTTCCGTCGATCACAAGGATGTCGGTGAGCTCGTCAAGCCCGCGGTCAACAGCCTTGACATTTTTGATCAGCAGCTTCATAGATTTACTCCTTTCCGGTATCACAGATGCAGGGGGCAACTATAAAAAATGACGCTTACCGTCAGGCTGACAGATAAGCGTCTTTGCTCCAAAAATACGTTATTCCGGGAAAATGCCCGGTCATGACACGATCTGAGCCTTGATGCAAGGTTTCATCTTATCTATTATAGCACAGATCATGCGTTTTGGCAAGGGGTTTGCAAAAAATTCATAAAAGATTTTGCATTACCCGGCAAGTCCCAAACATTCCATCGTTCCGTCTGCCTCAATATTGAGCAGAATGCTGTGTCCTGCAAAATAATCCGGGTCACAGAACAGGAAGAGCTGTGTGGACATGTTCTCACGGCCGCCCGTCAGGTCGATCGTAATGCCCTCCATCCGCAGGCTGTCACGGAATGTCTTTTCCGGCAGCGGCAGTGCGACCTCGGTACCGTCTTCAAGCCGGTAGATCTCAGCATTCTCCGCATCAAGCTCCTCGGCGCCGCTGATCCAGTCCTCAGCCAGCGTCAGCATGCCACTCTTGACAAGCATGTCCGCGATCACGGCGCGGTTGGCAATGATCCAGTCAAGCTGGGCATTGATCGCGTCAAGATACCGGAGCACCTGCTCACGCTTGCCGCGTTCATCGTTCAGATCCAGGCCAACCTCCACCTCGCGCTCCGACCAGATGCGGGTCGTACCCTTCATCGAGAAAACGTCATCTTCACGGAAATCCTGATATTCCATCACACATGCCTCCTTATGTTAAATTTGCAGTCTGTTATTGGATCTTCATGGCATAGCCGTTGACCGTGACCTCCGGATCATCGAGCGAGATCATGAGGAAGCGTCTGCCGTCGATCTCACGGGTCGTGATCTTGTCGGTCGCATCCCCGCTGATCGAAACCGTCACGCCGCTTGCACTCAGGGTCGTCCTGCTGTCGGTCAGGTTCGATGCCATGAAATAATTGCCGTCGGTTGCTTCTTTATAGATTTCCTGCGCGGCCTCGGCCTTCTCCTGCGAAACGCCGGAATCGAGCAGCACATCCCGCACGAAAATATCGCTGACGACCGGCGGCTCCGGATCGTCCTTGAAGGTCTGGGCATAATCTGCGATCTTCTCATTGACGCTTGCGATCACGCCGAGATTCAGCTCCTCACCGACTGCCTTGTCAAGCACGGCGCGGAAGGTCTCCTTCTCCTCCTGTGCAGAGAGCGTGAAATGGCATCCCAGGACATCCTCAACGACAGAAACATTCGGATCCTTGGGCTTCTTCGTGTAATACATCACATGGTTCACATCCGCCCCGCGGCCGGTGAAGGTCGGGAACAGGAAGCCGTCTGTCGGCGCATCGGCCACGATCCGGTCAAAGGTGGTCTTGCGAACGATATTGTTCTCGGATTCATCGTAGATCAGGCCGTCCACGCGGGATTCCACCGGGCAGACGCCGCCGACGAGGAAATGGAAATCGCGGGAATCGAACTTGTTCTTCTCACCAAACTTATTCTTCTCAAATACGGTATAGGTACACTGTGCCACAAACAGCGCATAGGGCAGTGTATAGACCATTTTCTCGGTGATGTGGGCAACGAATTTCTCGACCTGCTCCTCATCATCAAGCCCCTTCTCCAGCATTTCCCAGAGCAGATTCTGCGGCTGATCCTCCTCATAGACCTCATTCGGGAATTCGTACTCGATCAGGCCCTTGCCCAGAGTACCCTTGAGCACCTTGGCGAGGGTGGCATAGAGCACGCTCATTTCCTCATCGGGGATCTCTGCGAAGGAACGGTTGCTGGTGCATTTGCGGTTCTTCTCGGAATCAATGAATGTGGTGAATACCCTCCGGACAACCAGCAGGTCATCGGCAGGAAGGAAGTGCTTTTTCAGCTCTGCCAGATCTTTTTTATTCATGGGGATCGTCTCCTTTTCTGTGTATGATTATGTTTATTATACCATATCGGATCGGATTTGTAAAGCCTTTTTCACGCCGCCGCAGAAAAATGCCCCCTCTCATGCGAAAGGAGGCTTATCGGTGTGTCATCATCCGAGCGCGACATCCAGCACCATCATGGCCGTGAATCCCACCGCAAAGGAGATCGTGCCGATATTGGAATGCTCCCCGGCGCTCATCTCCGGGATCAGCTCCTCGACCACGACATAGATCATGGCACCTGCCGCAAAGCTCAGCAGATAGGGCATTGCCGGGATCACAAGCCCCGCGGCAAGGATCGTCAGGACAGCACCCACCGGCTCTGCAAGACCGGACAGAACCCCCATCAGGAATGCCCTGCCCTTGCTCATGCCCTCTGCACGCAGCGGCATGGAAATGATGGCACCCTCCGGAAAATTCTGAATGGCGATACCCACCGCAAGCGCCAGTGCTGCTGCGGAAGTAATATCCGAGCTGCCGTACAGCAGCCCCGCATACACGGCACCGACCGCCATGCCCTCCGGGATATTGTGAAGCGTCACGGCAAGCACCATCATCGTGGTTCGCGCAAGGCTGGTTTTCATGCCCTCTGCCTTGTCGGCGCCCATATGCAGATGCGGGATGATCTGATCGAGCACCAGCAAAAATGCGATTCCCAGCAGTAATCCCACGGCTGCCGGTAAAAATCCCAGCCGCCCCATGGTCTGCTCCGACTGATCAATTGCCGGGATCAGCAGGCTCCAGACGCTCGCTGCCGTCATGACACCTGCTGCAAAGCCGGTCAATGTGCGCTGCACGCTCAGATGCATCGCATTCTTCATCGGAAATACGCACGCCGCGCCAAGCGCCGTGCCAAGAAACGGGATCGTAAGTCCCTGCCATAATTCTGACATATACATTCCTTTCTGTCTGTCATAAATCCTACCTCTCTATCATACACGAATTTGCCCTGCATTGCAAGCGGCGGGGCGCTGGCTAACAGGCGGCGGTTGACTTTTGCTGCCGGAAATGCTACAATAGTACCGAGGTGATTCCTATGATAACCATTGATCTTCTGACCGGCATCCTCGGCTCCGGCAAGACGACCTTCCTGCGGGAATATGCAAGGCACTGGATCTCCAGAGGCGAACACATCGCCATTCTGGAGAATGATTTCGGTGCCGTCAATGTCGATGTGATGATGCTCCAGGATCTTAAATGCGATACCTGCGAAATTGCGATGATCACCGGCGGCGGCGATCCCGACTGCCACCGCAGGCGCTTCAAGACGCAGCTCATCAATTTACAGATGCAGGGCGTGCAGCGCGTCATCATGGAGCCGTCCGGCATCTTTGACATGGACGAATTCTTCGACACGCTCCACGAATCCCCCATCGACCGCTGGTATCAGATCGGCAGCATCCTTGCTGTCGTTGATGCCGGCATTGAGGACGAGCTGACCGATCAGATGGAATACCTGCTTGCCTCTGAGGCTGCCTGCGCGGGACGCCTTCTCCTGAGCAAGCTCGATTCCCTCGGCTCCGGCGAAACACCGGAACAGGCCGTGCAGCGCGTTCTCGGCCATATCAACCGCGCACTCGGAGAGATCCGGTGCCGGCGGACATTCTCGGAGCGGGATGTCTTCACCGGAGACTGGGCATCGCTGACCGATGCGGAATTTGCGGCGCTCTCGCAGTCGGGCTACCGGAATGAGCCGTATGTCAAGCGCTTCTCTGCCGACGACATCCGCAGCAGCGTGCATTATTTCCTGCATGTGGCGCTTCCGGAGGAACGCATCTGCGCCATTGCACAGGAGATCCTGAACGATCCGGAATGCGGCCGCATCTTCCGCATCAAGGGCAGTCTCCCTTCTGCACACGGCGGCTGGTACAAGCTCAATGCCACCCGCGAAAAGACCGAGCTGGCACCCGTTGCCGACGGCCAGCCAGTGCTCATCGTGATCGGGGATCATCTGTCCAGAGAGGCGGTTGACCGGCATCTGACTGCCGAGAATACGGATCCGGATTACGTTTCGGTATGAGCCGCAGGCAAAAAGCAAGCGCCGCCGAACGCAATGCCCGCCTTCTTGCAGAGCGAAGGCGGGAGCGTGCAGAGCTGCTCATCGGCGGCATCGGATTCGTCCTGCTTCTGGCAGCGGGCGGGATCCTGCTGCATCTGCGGCCGGATGTGTTCCGGATCTACCTGGCTGCGCTGACAGCCTGCGTCATTCTCCTTCTGGATCACAGCGGGCTCCGGAGCCTTCTGATGCGGCTGTATCCGGAGGAAATTCCGTTTTCGGCATTTCTGAAGCGTCAGGACAGGCATCGTTCCCGGCTCATGGAATCTGCTGCAACCGTATGCTGCTATACCATGCTGCTGATGCGCCTGGTTCCGTCTTTGATGCGTGTCTGGACGCTTATCTGGAGTATATGCATCGTCATCGGCTTCTGCTACATTCTCCGCGGCGGCGTCTATGCGTGGGACAGACATGCCGAGGGATCCCTGACAACGCTGTTTGTACTGGCCGCCGGGCTGCTGGGGATGATGTCCCTTGAACCGGTCAATTACCTGTCCTACGGCAGGCTGCTCCTGTTCATCGCGGTTCCGTCCGTGCCTGCCGGCGTGCTCTACCTGCTCTTTGCACGCAGCAAGGAGCCTGTCGCCGGGGCATGTATCACGCTGTTTTCCGCCGCACTCTGCGCCTTTGCAATGACCGGCATGGTGAATACCGTGTATGACGGCGCTCCGGCGGCTTCCTATTCCGTGACCGTGACGGATAAACGGTCAAGCTACCACAATAAGGGCGGGTATTCCTATTACCTGCGCACAGAGCATGCCGGTGATCTTCCGGATGCTGAATTTTCCGTTTCCGCTGACGTTTACCGCCAGACAGAGCCCGGCGACACCGTCACGCTCCGGAGCTATTCCGGCGCTCTCGGAATTCCCTATTATTACTGCACTGCCGAGTAAAAAATGCCCCCTGACCGGAGTCAGGGGGCTTTTCATTGTCAGAAAATCAGACAGGAAGCGTTACAAGGCTTACAAGGCTCTTGAGAATGTTCAGGGAGTCGGTAGAATCAATGGAGTTGTTTCTGTCAACATTTGCATTCAGGGCGCCCTTGCTGGAGAGCTTCTCCATGCCGAGCAGGTTCTTATTCAGGAACACAACATCGAGCAGGTCAACCGTACCGTTGCAGTCTGCATCGCCGTAGATAATATCGCCAAGCGGCTGCTGAGTGGTCTCAATGGTAGTGACGGTCGTGGAAGTGGTGGTCTGCACCGTGGTAGCCTTTGTAGTGGTGGTGGTGACCTCGGTTGTAGCAGTACCGCCGACCAGGACAGCCTTGCTGATGGTAGCGGTCTCCGGCCACCATACATAGACGTCTACCGTGGACTGACCAGCCGGAACCTCGTACTCAATGGTGAACTGACCGCCTGCGGCGCTGGCAGACCACTTCTCCGGATTCCAGCCGCCGGGCGGGTTGAATACGCCGTTGGCCTCGGTATCGTTGGAGTTGGTGTCGAAGGTCACCTGCAGCTTCTGTGCGCCGGCAACATTGAATGTCCAGTAGGTCTGGTTGTTTTCGTTCTTCTTTTCGGTGTAGGAAGCCTCGCCTTCCTTCGGCTGCTGAGTAGTTACAGTCGTGGCAGTGGTCTGTGTCGTACCGCCGTTCTGGGTGGTAGCAGTCGTGGTCTCCGTGGTCTGCTCGGTGGACTCGGTCGGCTGCTGAATAGAAGAGCTGCCGAAAGAATACGGATACTTGATCTCGGATGCGCTGGAGGCAATATTGGCAGCGCCCTTGTCAGAGCCGCCGAACAGATTTGCAAGGCCTGCGCATGCCAGTGCGAAGCAGCCATTGTAGTCGAGCGCGCCCTCAGTATACTGGTACTTGTCGGAATGATCCTCGTAGTTGCCGGAAGCGTCAATACCGCCTACCAGGCAGCCGTACAGCGTGTACTTTGCCTCCGGATTGGAAGACAGGTCACCGGGGTTTGCGGCACGGTGATGGATGTGCGTCGGCCACTTGGAGCCATAGCCGATCAGGAAGCTGTAGCCGAGCGGATTACCACCAAGGATGTAGTCCATCTGCCACTTGCTGCCCGTTGCATACGAAGAGGACTTGTCACCGTTTGCAATTGCAAGTGCGGACATCTGCAGTGCGCAGTTATAGCGGGCAGCACCCCAGCCGTCGCCGTTGTACTTGCCGGCAGCAACGCCGCCTGCATTGTTGACCTCGAATTCCAGCTCAGACTTGAACACATTGTCATTGGTCTTCTTGTACATCATTGCAGCATAGCCCTGCCATACCTTATCCCAGGTGTAGCGGTAGTAGTCGGCAACACCGCTGTACATGCCGTTGCTCGGTGTGAGAGAAGGCTTGCTGCCCTCGTCGATGACATAAAGCCATGCCTCAGCCAGTGCGACCTCATCCTCATTCATCGCGTCAAGGCTGTAGTAGGGAGCCGTACCTTCGAGATAGTTGCCCTTATGATTCTTACCGAAGGCCAGCAGAGCCTTGGCATACTTCACGCACTCGGCAGCGAACGAAGGATCACTGCTCTTGAGCAGATAGGCAGCACCCGCAAGGGCAGAAGCCATTTCCGCGCAGATAGCAGTATTGTTGTTGCCGGCCGTCAGCCAGTAGGTTGCACGGTCATAATGCTGCTCCTCAGGCGGGGTCATCATGGAGTGATCCGTGCCGCCGTCTGCCACAACTGCGCAGACAGTCGCAACGTTGCCGGATGCATCCAGGAAGGTGGTCTTCATGAGATACTCAGCATTGCGCTTGCAGATCGCATTGAGGTGATCGCGGCAGCCGGCCTTGTCATAAATGCCGGGGTTGAGGTACTCGGACATGGCCAGGGAGCTGAAGCCGAAGCCCATTGTCAGGTTGAACTTGATATGGTCGCCGGCATCGTGATAGCCGCCGCCGACATCGACCTTGCCGTCGCCGTCGGGGTCAACGAGGGACGTGCAGGAGCTGTCGAAGTTTGTCGCATTCGAGATCAGCGCCTTCTCGTCCTCCACATGGCAGTCACCGCGCCATGTCAGCGGACCCTCGCCGACATCAGAGCCGCAGGCATTGGCATCATAGAAATACAGCGAAAGAGCCAGCGCCTCATAGTAGTCATTGTCCGCAGCCTTGACAGGCGCCGGAACAGTCGCGAATGCGGTGGATGTTGCCAGCAGTGCAGCGCTGACCGCACCCGCAAGCATCCGCTTGACGGTTTTGAAAGATGTTTGTCTCATGGGAAAATCTTCCTCCTTTAATATATGGTAGGAACTGCAAGAAACAGCTCCCGTTTCCAACAATCCGCAAGTGCAGAAGCGGATTGCCAGTATCAGATTTGCCGTACATGTGAACAATTTGCGACATTCATCACAATTCATTCACATATACACATTCAGTATAGCATATTTTCTCATATAAATCAATGCTAATTTTAGTGATTTTCACATTTTTATAGAACCCTACAAATTCAGAGCTTACAGAACAGAAATCTATGTGCAGTTTTGTGGATTGTGCGCAAGCCGGGGGCTTCGCAGGCCGGACAAATCGTCAGATGCGCTGTGGCAAATCCTGCTTTGTAAAGCCAGAAAATGCAACAGTATTGCAGCCAGATTCCGCCTTCGGATTTTTTTGAAAAAACACTTGCTTTTTCATTTGAAATATGGTATAATGTTTATTGTCGCTGGAGATGTATCGAAGTGGTCATAACGAGAACGACTCGAAACATAGTCGCTTGTTTCCCTGCTTTACTCTCCGGAATCCCGATTCTGCGTGAGTTTGGTGGTTCGTATTTTCACTTTGTCGATGGGCTGTCCCGCAGTTTTCCCGCATATTTCAAACTAACTGAATACGGAGATGTATCGAAGTGGTCATAACGAGAACGACTCGAAATCGTTTGGTCGGTAAAACGGCCCGTGGGTTCGAATCCCACCATCTCCGCCA
>CACZPI010000146.1 GCA_902783005.1 uncultured Ruminococcus sp.
AAACAAGAAAAGGTCAACACCTGAACTTTGAAGAGCGTATGACGATCGAATTACGGCTGAAGGATGGCTGGAACATCAATCAGATCCGGTGCGAGTACAGCCATGGTATTGTCCGGATTACCGCCCGTCCATGCATAGAGATAGGTCAGGGTGTCGGTCTTCTCGGTCAGCTCGTTCGGGTAGCCGGGCATGAGGTACCATCCGGTATTGTGATACTGCAAGGATGTGAGCAGCTCGGCTTCACAAATCGAGAAAAAAGCAAGTGGCAGAGCAAAGAAATATGCGGCAGAAGCATTCACTTCCTGCCGCATGTTTCATTGCTATCTGACTCTGATGTCTGTCAGGGCGACCTGGTCGCCGGTCAGAGCTGCGTACACAGCAGCGGTTTTGTCGTGCAGGAGAAGCGTATGCTCAATGGCAATGCCGAGGGTTTCCGTGGAGACGGTGATCTTGCCGCCCTTGCGGAGAAACCGGACAGAGCATTCAAGCCCCTCCTTATGCAATTTCTTCCATGCCTCCCACCCGGGGAAGTCTGCTGTCTTTTTCATGGTGAAGCGGTTTTCGGCATCTCTGGTGTCGCCGGAGCCTTCGCCGCCGAGCTTGATGAGGGCATATTCCTTGTAGCCCTTGCCGCCGACCTTCCCGTCATCGGAGCCAAACAGGACGATGTACGGGCAGTGCCATACCAGATTGGCCGAGGGAAGGCTGAGCGTGTGGAAATCCAGAACCAGCGTGTCGGTCACGGGAACGCCCGGTGTGGCGGCGCTCCGGGTCTGGTCGATCTGAATATTCGGCAGATCGGATTCGAGGCGGTCGGTGTAGAGGATCTTGCTGACAATCTTGCGGACGGAGCCCTCCTGCATCTTCTCGCCGGTCCCGGTCACGGCAATGTCCCGAATACGGCAATTCTCGCCGGTCAGTCCGATGTAGGATGCCTTGGAATTGTCGGGCAGCGCCACAATGACCTCCACCGTGCGCTCCGGGCTGACCATGCGGATCGAAAGATGATCCTCGTATCGTCCGGCAAGGATCTCCCAGGTGCCGTCAGGGGATTTTTGCTCCGTCACCGAGGCCTCGATATTGCGGGCATTGGTGCAGACGAAATTGCCGTCGAACCAGAGCTCGCCGTATTCGAGATACTGATAGGCCTTGATCGTGCGGGCATCGTCATGGACATGCCGGTCGTAGGAATCGAACAGGATCAGCGAGGGCGCCGAGAAGCCGGAGCCGTCTTCGCCTGCCGCTTCGCAGGAAAAGCGGATGCGTACCATATCCCTTGTGATGCGGATGCCGGAGGAAACGGCATCCCGGTATGCCCGGCATTCCAGCTCCGTTTCGGTCTGCGGTGCGGCATCCCGCTTATCCCGGGCGTGGTCGTCATCCATCATCTGAATCATGATCTCGGAGAATTCCGGATCAAACTGCTGCCCCGATTCCTTGATGAATTCCTCGCGCACGACCTGGTAGGAGAGCGGGGAACGGGTGTGCTTGCCGGTGATCATGGTGTCGTAGGCATCGGCCACCGCAATGATGCGGGAGATCTCGGGAATGTCATTGCCCCGGAGCCCTTCCGGATAGCCCGTTCCGTCATAGTGCTCCCGGCTGTAGCGGGCGCCGGTGCTCAGGTAGGGGTATTCCGTAATGCTCGACAGGATCTCGCCGCCCAGGACGGGCTTTTTCCGGCTCAGCTGCATTTCCTCCTCGGTGAGCTTGCCGGGTTTGCAGAGCACGGAATCCGGAATGCCGACCAGTCCCACATCATGCAGCAGCGCCGCATAGTAGACCTCGCTGCATTCCTCCTCGGTCTTGCCGGCGGCCTGGGCAATGCGTCTGGCATAGTCTGCCACCCGGACGGAATGTCCCTCGGAATGCTCATCGCGCTTTTCGATGGCGGCTACGAATGCATTGACCGTCTGGTCGAAGAGGCGGTGCATGCTCTCCTGTTCCTTCTGGAGATTGCCGACCTCGAGCTCATGCGCCTTTTCGGCGGCATTGTTGATGTCGAGGTAGGTGAAGATGTACAGGCAGATGGAGACAAGCACCATGGCCATTGTGACGATGGACAGTCCGTAGGTGAAAAACTGTATGATGCCGACGACGATCGGCAGGAAGATGTACAGCACCAGCGAAATGTAGATCAGCCGGCTGAAGGATTTCCGGTACTGCCGGATCACGCTGTACAGAATGAGCGGGCAGATCACCGGCACGATGTAGCTGATCGGGAAGCCCGGCCCGCGGTGGTAGATATTCTGCTCGTCGAAATAGTAATAAAATCCGGTGAAATGCGACACAGCGACGAGCGCCATGCCGATCACGGCACCGATATTGACGATTTTCAGCCGCAGCGGCCGGCGGGTCAGCCCGCCTTCATGCAACAGCAGATCCGTCAGGTAGAGACTGAAGGTCAGGACGATCGCGGGGGTCAGGAAAAACACCATGAAATTGGAAAGACGGATCATGAAGAATCCGAACTGCGAGTCATCTCCCTTGTAAATATAGGATGCCCGGTCAAATGCCAGCAGGAAGGTGGCAAGCATCTCCATTACAATGAGGATCCATTTGCGGCGCCTGGAGAGGAACCGCGTGACGAGCAGCAGGCCTGCCATGGTCATGCAGATCGCGCAGAGGGCGAGCATGAGATTGAGCTGGTGCTGCCGGATGAGTTCAAACATAGCCGAAGGCACCTCCTTGTCTTACTTGGTTTCGTCCTGCCCCAGGCGGGACAGCGGTTCCCGGAATGCGGCATAGTCCGTGAGCAGCCGTTCGGCATTGGCTCTGACAAATCCCATATCCTGACGGCTGCCGGCCTCTTCAAGCTGCGAAGCCAGCGCGGACAGGGCAGAAGCGCCGATGATGCGGGCGGAAATGCTCAGAGCATGCACCTTGATGGTGTACAGCCGGATATTGCTGCTGTCCCACGCCTCGCGGATGGTCGCGATATTGCCGTCGATGGTGTCGCGGAAGAGCCGGAGCGAGAACAGGTAATTCTGGACACCGCCTGCATTCTTGATGCCCTCCGGGACATTCAGGCCGCTGATCTCCCGGAGCCACTGCATGTCGCCGGGCAGATCACTCTGGGGATCGGTGCCTGTGCGCTCGGGAATTTCCATCATGGCATCCGGAATATGCCGCATGATCGTGCGTTCGAGATCCTCGCCGTCAATGGGCTTGGCCAGGAAGCCGTTGAAGCCCCTTGCCAGGTAGAAGTCCTCGCTCTCGGTCGCATTGGCGGTGATGGCGTAGACCGGAAGCTCGGTGTTGAATTCCCGGATCTTTGCAATGGCGGCAAGACCGTCCATGCCCGGCATAATGATGTCAAGGAATACCACATCGAAATGGGAATCGCGGATCTTGTCGATCGCATCCTCGCCGCTTCCGGAGGTGGTGATGAAGGCGCGGGTCGCCTTGAGAAGTCCCTTCATGAGGCTCAGATTGGTCGGATCGTCGTCCACAATGAGAATATCGGCATCCGGCGCGATGAACTGCGGAATGTACGGGCCTGTCATCGTGCGTTCGGCCTGCTCGCTGAACACGCCGACCGGGGTATCGTCCACGATGCGCTGGGGGAGTGTCAGGATGAATTCGCTGCCCTCCCGGTAGACGCTCTCGCATCGGAGCTCGCCGCCCATCAGCTCGGCAAAGCGCCGGGAAATATCCAGACCCAGACCCGTTCCCTGAATGCTGCTGTTGAGCTCCTCGTCCAGGCGTTCATAGGCGGTAAAGAGCTTGTCGAGATCCTCCTGCCGGATGCCCATGCCGGTGTCCTTGACGGAGAAGCGCAAAGTCGCGGTGTCACCGTCGCGTGCTTCCATGGAAACGCTCAGGATCATGCCGCCGATGCTGGTGTACTTCACGGCATTGGTCAGGAAATTCAGGATGATCTGCTTGATCTTGCCGTCATCGCCGTAGAATCGGCACGGGAGGATCTCCTCGACAGCCACATCGAAGGTCAGTCCCTTTTCCTTGCAGCGCACGCGGATCATGGAGATCACGGAGCGCAGCATGTCGCGGACGTCGTATTCCTGCTCCACCAGATGCATTCTGCCCGATTCGATCTTGGAGATGTCGAGCAGGTCATTGATAAGACCGAGCAAAGATTCCGAAGCGCTGCGGATGTCGAAGGCGTAATTCATCATCGAGAGGAAATAGCCCTGCGGAACACCAGTGGCATCCTCGCGCATGACCATTTCATTCGTGCCCATGATGGTATTGATCGGGGTGCGGATCTCGTGGGACATATTGGCCAGGAAGCGGGATTTGGCGGTGTTGGCGCGTTCTGCCTCCTCCTTGGCATGGCGGATCTCGTCATACTGCCGGGCAATGACCGTGGAACGCATGGTTCTCCAGACCACATAGCCTGTCACGGCTGCGAGCAGCAGCATCAGCAGGATCCGCACGATCAGCAGCTCACTGAAGCGGGCGGCCTTGGTGATCTGGTAGGTATCGTCCTGCAGCACCTTTTCCGAATTCTTTTCCAGGATCTGGATGTGCAGGGTGTAATTGCCGTAGGGAAGGTTGGTGTATTCGAGGGCGGACAGATCGCTTCGCTGCACGGTGATGCCTTCGTCGGGGCCGCCTTCAAGCCAGATGCGCACGGTCGGATTGAGCATGGTGTAATCGAGCACCGAAGCCGAGATCTGGACACGCCCGCGGGAGGCGGGAATGTGATAGGCGCCGTTGTCATCCGGCAGGATCGGCACATCGTCACAGGTCAGTGACCGGATGCCGGTGAGCACCGGCTCGTCTTTCTCGAAGTAATTGTGGATATTGACCCGGATAATGCCGTTTCTGCCGGGCATGTAGAGGTCGCCGTTGGTGTCCAGGGTGCTCTGGGCATTGGAGGTGACCGCATAGGGAAGGCCGTTTGCGACCGTGTAGAGGCTGTAATCGGTGATGTGATCGTGCAGCATCTCATCGGCATCGACGGTATACACGCCGAAGGAGGAGAGGATCCATGCATGACCGCTGTCATCGAAATGAATGTCGTAATTATTATTGTACGGGAAGGAGGTGACCTGTGTGATCGTGCCGTCGCGCAGGTATTCGATGGAATTGGACGTCACAAGCCAGTACACGCCCCGTTCTTCGTCGGGAATGATGCGCATGATGACCTCGCTGGTCAGTCCGTCATCCCGTCCGAGGCGGGTCACGCTGTCTTCACCGATCACATACAGACCGTCGCCGTCCGAGCCTGCCAGGTAGGTGCCGTCCGGCATTTTTGCCACATTCAGGAAGACGGTATTGTTGATGCCGTCCTCGGCGCTGACCGTGCGCACGACCTTGCCGTTTTCAATGACGGCCAGGCCGCCGTTCGTTCCGACAAAGATGCTTCCGTCGTCCGCCGCAGTCACGCAGCGGATCTGGTTGTCCGGCATGCCGTTTTCGGTGGTGAAGGAGGTGTATTCCCGGGTTTCCGGGGAATAGCAGAACAGACCCACATCATTGGTGTAGGTGCCCAGCCACAGCGTTCCCTGCGCATCCTCGGCAATGCAGCGGACTCTTGTGCCGCCCAGACGCGCCGTCAGGGCATTCTTGATCTCCTCGCCGTCATCCCGGAGAATGCGCAGGCCGTGATCGGTGCCGATGTAGAGCTCATTGCCGTAAATATGCACGGCATCCGCCACGCCGCAGTGCATGCCGGCGGTACCGGTGACATCCAGGAAATTGTTGGTGACGACCTTCATGACACCCTGTGTCGAGGAGGCGACCCAGAGATTGCCCTGATAATCCGCCGTCGTCATTTCAATGCCGCTGCTGACCGCAAGGCCGTCAAGCACCCGGAGCTGCCGGCTTTCATCGAGATAGCCGACCGCGCTTGTCGAGGAGATCCAGATGCGGCCGCAGTCGTAGCTGATCCAGTGGACATTCCCGCCGAGTGCGCCGGTGGGGATGCATTCCATCAGCGCTGCCGCATCACCGAATGCGCCGTAATAGACGGCATCCTCCGTGCCGAGCCAGACATTCCCCGGGATCTCCGGGTCTGCCATGAGCGTAGTGACCCTCGGCATGCCCAGGGCACGGCTTTCATAAAGCCGGGTGATCGCGCAGTCCTCAATGGAAAAGAGCATGCCGCTGGAGGTCTGGCCGTAGATCGTGCCGTCGGCACCGGTATCGAGCCTGAGGACGCGCTCTTCGGTCAGATCCGCACCGGGAACCTCATGCAGATTGAGCTGCGGATCGGCATAGCAGATGCCCGAGGTCGTTCCGATGAAAACATTGCCGGCGGGATCCTCCGCAAAAATGCGGATCGAGGAGGAAGGGAGCCCTTCCCGGTAGGTCAGGTGAACGCGGGTCTCGCCGTCGATCACGACCACACCGTTGTCATTGGTGCCGACCCATATTCTGCCCTTGCTGTCTTCAAAAAAGCCGCGCGCGCTGGTCAGGCCTTCGGCGGTATCGAGCCTTTCAAAGACCGAACCGTCATAGGCGATCACGCCGCTGTAGCCGCCGATCCAGATCTTGCCGTCATCTGCACTGAGCAGGAACATCGCATCCGAGGTCGGCAGGCTGTTCGAGGCATCATACAGCTCCGTGGTAAAGCCCGCCTCCGGAATCTGCCCGGTAGCCGCATAGCCGCCTCCGTAGGCACTGTATTCCGGATCGTCCGCCGCTGCGGCAGAGGCCGGCAGCATGCAGAGCAAGGACGCCAGGAATGCAGCAATATATCGAATTTTGGAATTGTGCTTCATCACCGGCGCCTCCTTATGTATTCTCCGTGTATTTCTTCAGGACTTCCTTGACCTCCGGAAGCGAATCCATGAAGACCTCAACGCATTTCGGATCGAACTGCGTGCCTGCACCCTCCTGAATGATCGCCAGTGCCTTCTCGAGCGGGAATGCCGGCTTGTAGACACGCGGGGAGGCGAGTGCATCGAAAACGTCCGCAACCGCCATAATGCGGGCGGCCAGCGGGATCACTTCGCCGTGCAGTCCCTCCGGATAGCCCTTGCCGTCCCAGCGCTCGTGATGGTAGGCGGCCATATTCCGGGCTTCCTTGAGGTAGCTCTCGCCCTCCACCGTGCTGATGGCCTTCTCCATGATGAGCTTGCCGGCGGTGGTGTGTGTCTTGATGATCTCATATTCCTCGGGGTCGAGCTTGCCCTTCTTGTTCAGGACGGCATCGGGAATGTTGATCTTGCCGACATCATGCAGCGGGGCGCTTCGCACGACATCCGACATGAATTTCGGGGTGATCTTCTCGGCGTAATAGCCCTTGCGTTTGAGCCCTTCGACAATGATCCGGACATAGGCGGCAGTCTTCTGGATATGGGCGCCGGTATCGGAATCGCGGTTTTCGACGAGGTCTGCCATGGTGATAATCAGACCGTCCTGCATTTTGACGGTATTCTCGGAGAACCGCCGCAGGCTGCGGAGCTGCTCGGCCTGGTTCGAGGCCATGTCGCAGACGGCGCGGTAGAGCCTTTCAACCTCGTCACCGGTATGCACATCAATGGAGCGGAGCATCCGCACGGATTCGTCAAGCGCTTCCTGATCGGTGCCGGCACGGATGAAATTCTCCACGCCCGCAACGATGCTGCCCATCGGGTAGACCATATTGATGCCCGAAACCCAGAGTGCATAGGCCAGCACCAGAATGAAGAAGCCTGCCAGGATCAGGATAATACGCAGCAGGAAGTTGCCCATATACCCGGCCATATAGGTCATCGACACATCCGCGCCGACATAGGCAGTGCATTGTCCGGCGGCATTCCGGACGGGATAATAGGCAGTCAGCACCCATCCGGAAATGTCGTCGCTTTCGATCGGTTCAATCTCCTCGCCGGCAAACAGCGCCGGAAGATAGGGCAAAAATGCCTCCTCAAATTCGATCTTGTCGCCGGGCGCATAGGCGGGGACATCCTCAGTATCGAGATCATAGGCAACGTAGCACCCGTCCTCACGGATCTGTACCACATACAGGTATTCCACGCCCGCGGCAGTCTCCCGGATCCGGTAGAGCATTTCCCGGGTCTCTGCGTAGCCCTCGGCTGCCTCACCGTAGCGGATCGCATCGTCAATACGGTCGCCGTCCACGACCTCTGCCGCGAATTTCGCCGCATTCATGGCGATGCCGGTCTTTTCCTCCTTGGTTCTCCGGAAGAACAGGCTCAGGCCGGTGATGCTGACAACGATCGTCAGGGTAAAGGAAACAGTCAGGAGCATGGCAGTCATTCTGTGCTTCAGGGAATGGCGGCCGCCCACGCCGATGGACTGCATGGCCTTCATTTCCTCGGCGCTCAGCGGACGCTGCTGCCATCCGCTGTTGCGGATGGAGGTGCGGGTCTCCATCGGAATGAAATGTACGATCAGCTGGGACAGGCAGAGAGAAACGCCCTTGTCAATGATGTTGAGCAGAATGTTGATGACGATGAACAGCAGGAAGGACGGGACGCCCGGTGCAACGGCTGTGGAAGCCATGAAGGTGCGGACGGCTTCAAGCTCAGGACCGCCGAGAATGCCCCACTGGATGCAGCCACTCAGAACGCCGCTGATGAGGCCGGCGGTGCATGCGAAGAACAGATAATCCCGGATCCTGCGGAAGGAGCGCGATCTGGCATACCAGGCCGCAAAAATCGCGATCATGGCATTGACGCCGCCGAAATAGATGGCAGCGCTGTTGAAGGTGTTGCAGAGAATATTGGTCAGGATCGCGGTCACGATGCCCGGGAACAGGCCGCCGACGGTGGCAATGCCGATGGTTCCGATCGTGTCCATGTACACCGGTACCCCGGTGCGATGGCACAGATAGGACAGCAGTACATTGACTGCTATGGAGATCATGACGGCCAGCGCCCGCTGTCCGCTGCTGCGTCTGGATCTGTGTGAATATTGCTTCATGGATCTGCCCTCCCCAATCTGATGTCAGCGGATCGCCTTCATCATCCGCTTCATGTCATACATTCGCTGATCCGCTGTATTCTGCGCGGCGTCCAGCTCCATTTCCTCCGGCGCGTATATGGCATAGCCATAGGCAAGCTGGAGCGGTACCGGCGGTTTTTCCCGGCGGTTGTAGTCGGCGGCTGCCTGCTCCATGCCGGCAAGCGCCTGCTCGACGGCCTGCACATCGCCGGTGTCCAGAATTGCCGCAAATTCATCACCGCCGATGCGGTAGCAGGTGCCGAGCGCCGAGAGGCATTCGCGGATCACTCCGGCTGCGGCGATGATGTGTCTGTCACCCTCGGCATGGCCGAATTCATCATTGGCCTTTTTCAGCCAGTTGATGTCGAGCATGATGATCGCGCATTTCTGCGGGGTCTTCCGGAGGGATTCTTCCTTTTCGTAGTAGGCTGCCCGGTTCGGGAGCTTGGTCAGCGCATCGGAATAGGCCAGCTTCTTCATCATTTCCGCATTGCCCTGTTCGATGAGCAGGCGGTTTTTCTCCCGCAGCAGGTGAATGCCCTCCGCGATAATGAAGATCAGGACACCGGCTCTGGTGAAGGGGCTTGCACCGTATTCGCTGTTTCTGACAAACCAGAAGCGGATCAGATCAATTCCGACGCCGATCAGTGCGGCGGTCATGCCGATGACAATGGTGATGAGAAACCGGTTTTCGATCTGCTTGTTCCGCACCGCCTGCACCATGAGAAAGACGGTCATGCACATGGCAATCACGATATTCGCATGCGAGAACAGCAGCATGTAATGCGGATCGACAAGCCCTGCTCCCGCGAGAATGATCGTGGTCAGGAAATTGACCGCAATCAGCGCCACAAGGACGGGAAGCAGCGGGGTGCTGCGCTTTTTGGCGGCGGTGGCGATGAAGGAGACCGGCGGATAGGCAATCAGCATCATGCACAGGTAGCCCAGGACCTTGATGATGGCCGGGCGGCCGGTGATGACCTGGAGGACATAGGTGTCATTCATCGACCAGATGCCGATGATGACGGAGAAGACACCGAGGGGGAGAAATCCCATCGGCTGGTCGGAAACAATACGGCCGCCGGTGATTTCGAGCAGAATCATGATGATGCCGAATACGACCATGATGAGGCAGGCAGTGAATCCCGGGATGCCCTGCCGGAAGATGCGGACAATGAAGCCCGCCGGATCCTCCACGGAGGCAAAGCGGATGTCTGCTGTATCATTCCGGTAAATGGGCGTGAGCGTCATGGAGACCTCCTGCGCATCAGCCGGAAGGTGGATCGTATGGATGTAATTGCCGTAGGAGTGTCCGATGACATTCCGGTGGGTGGGCGCGTAATGGTAGACTAGCTCCCCGTCGATCGAAATGTCGAGGAAGGTGTCGGAGCTTTTCAGGCACAGGCATTTGTCCGTCAGCGCCATGTCTGAAAGCGCATGCGTGAGCGTGACAACGCCAGGTTCGGCTTCATTGAGCGAAATGCTCTGTCCGTCCTCCGTCACCCATCCCGAGGACAGGTCGTAGGCGGTATCTCCGTAGAAGACAGTGCGGGTGCTGAACTGCGCTGCCACAATCACGATCATGACCAGTGCCAGGATCAGTGCGATCATGTCAGTCCAGATCCGCCGTCCGGATCTCAAAAGGTTTTTCATAGCGATTCCCTTCGTGGTTGGTAAAATATGGAAATGCAAGCAGCTGCACACTATTATTATACCATACTGCCGCACGGAATGCAAGTGCTGCGGCATCTGCACGGCAGGAATTGCGGAAAACAGACGGTTTCGGTTTTGCCTAAAACGTTATTTGCAGAATTTACAGAAACTTAACCAAAAGTTGAAATGATAACCGTAAAATTCATTGAAATCAACCCGCAAAAGTGGTATAATGAAGAAAATAAACCAAAGGGGGAATCCGGTATGGCCAGACCCAACCTCGCGGCGCAGCTTGTGAAGTACCGCAAGGCACGCGGACTGACGCAGGAGGCGCTTGCCTCGCAGCTCAATGTCACGCCGCAGGCGGTATCCAAATGGGAAAAGGGCGGCTATCCGGATGCGGAGCTGCTTCCGGCGATCGCCAGGGCGCTTGATGTTTCCCTCGATGTGCTGTTCGGGCTTCGCTCCGAGGAGGCGGTCGATCCGGTCACGCTGATGAATGAGACGATTCGTTCGCTCCCGGAGGAGGAACGTGCGGGCTACTGCATGAATCTGTTCTATGCGATGATGTGCGCGTACAGCAATATCCAGTCGAGCGAATTCCGCATTCCCAGGCGGCTTCTCCGCGAGACCTATGCCCAGCTCAAGACCGACCGGGAGCAGGCCGTCGCACGCCTGAACAAGGATATGCAGTATTTCTGCTTCCTGCGCATCCCGGAGGAGGGGCTTGACAGCTATGCGCAGATCACCGACCGGCTGCTGGAATTTTTCCGGCTTCTCGGACGGCGGGAGACACTGGAAATTCTCTATTTCTTTGCCTCCTCCGAGCGCAATCACCTCTGGTCGCCGGGAGAGATCATTGAATCGACCGGAATGGAGGAGAACACCGCCCGCGATGTCCTTGACCGCCTGGACAAGATGGGCGCCATCTGGACGCTGAAGATCGACCGCGGCACCGACCCTGTCTACGGCTACACCCACAGCCTGCCGCTGGAAAGCATTCTCGTGCTGGCGACCTCGTTCATCAATTATCTGTCGAATACCGACCCGAATATCGAGCTCTGGAACCGCGGCGCATTCCGTGCGTCTGAATAATACAAATTTCATTTGAGAGCATCCTCTGCCGGATGCAGAAAGAGAGGGTAATCACCATGAAAACAAGCAAGCTCCTTGCCGTCGTATCGGCGGCCGTTGTGCTGTGTGCCGCAACTGTCGGCGCCATGCCGCGCGTTTCTGCGGCGGACAGCTATGCGGTCGATGTCACCGTCGATCTCGGCGGCAGCCGCAAGGCCATCAGCCCGTACATTTACGGCATCAATGACGCCGGTGTTCTGGACAATGTGACCGTCACCGCCGTGCGCCAGGGCGGCAACCGCTATTCCGGCTACAACTGGGAGAACAACTTCTCCAATGCCGGCTCCGACTGGAAGCACAGCTCCGATACCTACCTGACCAACGGCTACAGCGCGGATCTCGCCAAGACCCCCGGTGCCTGCGCCATTCATCTGTCCGATGACTGCGCCAAGCACGGCATCACCTACAAGACGACCACCATCCCGATGTGCGGCTATGTGTCCGCGGACGATGCGGGTGCAATTGCAGACGGTGAGGAGGCTCCCTCCGCCCGCTGGAAGCAGGTGAAGGCCACCAAGGGCAGCGCCTTTTCCATGACGCCGGATCTGACGGATGATTACGTCTACATGGACGAATATGTCAATTACCTGGTGCAGACCCTCGGCGATGCTTCGACCGATACCGGTATCAACGGCTACAACCTGGACAATGAGCCCTCCCTCTGGAGCAGCACCCATGCCAAGATGCATCCGAATAAGACGACCTACAAGGAAATGGTCGAGAAATCCACGGAATACGCCAGCGCCATCAAGGCTGTCGATCCCAAGGCAGAGGTGCTCGGCCTTGCACTGTTCGGCTTCTATGCCTACACCGAGCTCAATGATGCACCCGACAAGGATTCCAGCTACAACTGGTTCATTGCCTACTACCTCGACCAGATGAAGAAGGCTGAGCAGACTGCCGGCAAGCGCCTGATCGACGCGATCGACGTTCACTATTATTCCGAGGCAAAGGGCGATACCCGCGTGACCGAGGCCACCGCGACCTCCGACAAGGATGCGGCTGCCCGCGTACAGGCACCGCGTTCCCTCTATGAGGCAGGCTATGTGGAGAATAGCTGGATCGGTGAATGGGGCACGGCACATCTGCCGATCCTGCCGAGCATCCAGGCTTCCATTGACAAGTATTACCCTGGCACCAAGATCGCAATGACCGAATACAATTTCGGCGGCGGCGACCATGTTTCCGGTGCCATTGCAGAGGCAGATGCCCTCGGCGCATTCGCATCCAATGACGTATATCTGGCAACCCTCTGGCCGCTGTCGAGCGCCATTGATTACCAGCTCTCCGCCATTGATCTGTATACCAACTACGACGGCAAGGGCTCTTCCTTCGGTGACACTCTTGTCAAGACCAAGACCTCCGATGTGGAGAAGGCAACTGCCTATGCCGCGATCAACGGCTCCGACGAGAGCAAGGTGACCCTCGTTCTCACCAACAAGGATCTGACGAATGCCCAGAATGCGACCATTTCCCTGAAGGGCGATGCCAATTACAGCTCTGCTGCCGTTTACGGCATCACCGGCTTGAAGAGTGACATTCAGCTTCTCGGTGCCGTCAATGACATTGCCGACAATACCTTCACGGTAGAGGTTCCGGCGCTGTCCGTTGTTCAGATCGAGATTTCGTCCGGTGCCTTCACCCTCAAGGGCGATGTGAATACCGACGGCAAGGTGGATGACCTGGATGCCGTTGCACTCCAGAAGTATCTGGTCAAGACCCCGGGCGTGACCATTTCCAACGAACATGCCGACATGGACGGCAACGGCATCATTGACATCTTCGATCTGGCGCAGGTCAAGGCCAAGCTGGATGTGGACTATGTGCCGGAGGAGACCGAGTGGAAATTCACCGAGATCAATACCGCGACCTGGAAGGCCGCCGACGGCCTGGGCGGCAAGACCCTGACCTGCACGATCAAGGGCAAGCCCGGCAATGCGCTTTCGATGGGCTACGGCTACTGGGTCAATGCTACGGAGGAATGGATCCAGGGCGATGATACGTCGCTGGGCAATTACACCTTCAACAGCGACGGTCTGGTGACCTTCTCCTTCGAGGTGCCGGAGGATGCCACGAGCCTTCAGGTTCAGGCCTATTACTACGCTTACTGGGACAGCGCGAAGAGCGAATCGGTCGAGGAGGATCTGGCCGATCTGGAGCTTGTCAGCATGACGATGCACTGACATGGCGGCAGAATGACAGAAGATGAAACAATAGGGTAATTGGGTAGAAATGGCTGACCCCCGGATGCCGCACATCCGGGGGCGGCTTTTTTGTCTGTGTTTCTTGACAAAATGCGTATTTCTGTGGTATAATGGAACCAGTGACATGGCAGATCAGTGCAGCTTTCGGAAGGGAGGATCACCATGGCAGAGGATTCGGAAAAGAGACTGGCGCAGCAGCTCTTCTCCCGCCGCGAGGAGGAAGGGCAGGAGCGTGCGCCTTTTGATCGTGAGATCGCATTTTATGAGAGCATCGGCCGGGGCGACCTGGATATGATGCATCTGTTCGCAGCGCCGCTTTTCTGCGAGGGATGCGGCATACTGAGCAAGGATGCCCTGCGCAATCTGAAATACCATCTGGTGGTCACCGCGGCATTGGTGGCCAGATTCTGCATTCGTTACGGCATGACACCGGAGGAGGCATACCGGCTGAGTGATTTCTATATCATGAAGGCGGATGAGGAGCAGGATGAAGCCGGGGTACGCGCCGTACATGCGGAAATGCTCGAGGGCTATACCCGCCGGATGCGCAGCGTGCATATGCGGGGCGTGTACAGCAAGCAGATCGTGGAAACGCTGGAATATATCAGCGACCATCTGCATCACAGGATCCTGCTGGCAGATGCCGCAGAATACCTGGGGCTGAGCGAGGCCTATCTTTCGCGCCTGTTCAAGTCCGAGACAGGGGAGACCTTCACGGATTACGTCAATCGTGCGAAGATCGAATCCGCCGCGCAATTGCTGCGGTATTCGGAGTATACGGATCTGGAGATCAGCAATCTGTATGCATTTTCGTCGCAGAGCTATTTCATCCGGATGTTCCGCCGGTACATGGGCATGACCCCGAAGGCCTACAAGAAGCAATCCCGGATGCCGGAGCTGTATCCGGAGGCAAAAGCAGAATAATCTACAGATCCCCTGAATGCGCTATATTCAGGGGATTTCTGTGCCTGCCGGGTGGTGCATCCCCTCAGTTTCGTAATATTTCGGAAAATTTGTACATCATGTCAAAATCTTACCATTTTTATCAACAATCTGGTATCTTTCCGGCAGAAAAAGAGGTATGATAGTAGTACGATCAAATCGTAGAACCCGGTGGGACTGCACACTGCACTTGCGGAGGATCCGGGCACAAGTATCAATCCTATTTTCATTTATTACGAGAGGGGTAATCACAATGAAAGCATTCCAGAGAATCGCTGCAGGCCTGGCTGCCTGCGTGCTGATGGGAACCGCTGTACCGGCGGCTGCACTTCCGGTATCGGCTGAAAACCTGATCAGCAATTCCACATTCGACAACGGCACCACCGACTGGGGCACCTACAAGGAGACCGGCGGCGACTGCACACTGACCACCGAGGGCGGCAAGCTTGCACTCAAGATCGGCAGCGTCGGCTCCAAGACCTACTCGGTACAGATGTTCCACAGCATCGTTCCGCTGTACAAGAACGCCAAGTACCGCGTACAGTTCACCATCTCCTGCACCACGAACCGTTTCGTGGAGTGCATGCTCCAGCAGAATGGCGGCACTTATATGGCCTATGTCTGGAAGGGCCTGGACATCGGCCCGAACGAGCAGAAGGTCGATTTTGAATTCACCATGGAAGAGGAAACGGACATCATGGCCAAGTTCGTTTTCAACTGCGGCAAGGAAGAGGCTGACGGCAACCTCGGCGCACACACCATTTACCTCGATAATGTGTCTGTGGAAATGATCAGTGATGACGGCGTCGATTACAGCTCCTCCCGCCCGTATGAGGCAGGCATCCTGACCAACCAGGTCGGCTACACCACCAATGCCAAGAAGACGGCTGTATTCCGCGGCGCAAAGTCCACCTCTTTCAAGGTTGTCAATGCTTCGACCGGCGCTGCCGTTTATACCGGCACACTCTCCGGCGAGGTCAACAACAGCTCTGCCGGCGAGACTGACCGCACCGGTGATTTCTCCACTGTGACTGCGCCCGGCAAGTATTACATCGAATGCGACGGTCTCGATAAGTCCTACACCTTCGAGATCGCTGAGAATCCCTACGGCTCCCTGCTTGATGACAGCGTCAAGATGCTCTATCTCCAGCGCTGCGGCGTAGCTGTACAGGATTCTGTATTCTCCCATGCTGCCTGCCACAATACGCAGGCTACCGTATACGGAACCAACCAGAAGATGGATGTTTCCGGCGGCTGGCATGATGCCGGTGACTACGGACGCTATGTCGTTCCGGGTGCCAAGGCAGTTGCCGACATTCTGTACGCTTACATGCTCAATCCGTCCATGTACAAGGACAATCTGGGCATTCCGGAGAGCGGCAACGGCAAAGCCGATGTCCTCGATGAAGCCAAGTTCGAGCTTGACTGGATGCTCAAGATGCAGGATTCCAACGGCGGTGTTCACCACAAGGTTTCCTGTGCGACCTTCCCGGGCTACATCATGCCGGAGAAGGAGACCGATGAACTGATCGTGACGCCGGTCACCACGACCTCTACCGGTGACTTTGCCGCTGCAATGGCACTGGCTGCCGAGGTTTACAAGGAATACGATCCGACCTATGCTGCAAAGTGCCTGGCTGCTGCCGAGAAGGCATGGAGCTTCCTGGAGCAGAATCCGAATCTGATCTTCCAGAATCCGAGCGGCATTGTGACCGGTGAATACGGCGACAAGTCCGACCGTGACGAGCGCTACTGGGCTGCTGCACAGCTCTACAGAACCACCGGCAACACCAAGTATCTGGAAGCCATGAACAGCATCGGCACCAAGACCGGTCTGGACTGGGCAACCGTCGGTGACTACGGCAATATCGCCATTGTGACCGCCAAGAATATTGACAAGAGCAGCGCTGTTTACCAGGCTGCCAAGAAGGCCATCGTATCCCAGGCAGATTCCTTCAAGTCCAAGGCTGCTTCCTCCCCCTACGGCTCGGCACTGACCAAGTACGAGTGGGGCAGCAACATGACCCTGGCCAATGCAGGCATCATCTGCGGTCTGGCATACCAGATGACCGAGGATCAGAGCTATCTCGATGCAGCCAATGCACAGCTCGATTACCTGCTCGGTGAGAATCCGCTGGGCACCTGCTTCGTAACCGGCTACGGCACGGTATCTCCGGAGCATCCGCATCACCGTCCGTCCATGGCAAAGGAGCAGGCAATGAAGGGCATGCTCGTCGGCGGTGTCAACTCCAATCTTGAGGACGACGCAGCCAAGGCTTACTGCAACGGCGCGGCTCCGGCAAAGTGCTACATTGACAATTCCGAGAGCTATTCCACGAATGAGATCACCATTTACTGGAACTCTCCGCTGACCTATCTGCTTACCCTGACCGAGACCAAGCCGGCTCCGGAGCAGCAGCCGCAGACCGAGACGACCGAAGCAACCACCGAGACGACCACCCAGGCGACAACGACTGAGACCACCAAGCAGGAAACCCAGCCAAGCCAGAATCCGGACGGCGTTCTCTACGGTGACGTAGACACCAACGGCAAGGTCGAGCTGATCGACGTCATTCTCCTCAACAAGAATCTCCTGGGTATGGAGGAACTGAGCGACAAGGGCAGAGTCAATGCCAATGTTGACCTCAACAATGCGGTTGACGGCTCCGACTCCCTGCACATTCTCAAGTCTCTGGTATCGCTCGAGACGCTGCCGATCGGCACACCTTCCCAGCCGCAGCAGACCACGACTGCAACCACCCAGGCTCCGGCACAGACGACCACTACGACCACCACGACGCAGAACAGCCAGGATACACCTTCCGGCATCAAGGATCTGGGCACCCCGATGAAGTCGGATGCCACGATGGTATCGGATTTCCGTACCGGCAAGGGCGGTGACTTCTTCGCATCCGACGGATGGACGAACGGCTCTGTATTTGACTGCTGGTGGCATGCATCCAACACCTCCCTTGACGGCGGCAAGCTGTCCCTGACGATCGACCAGGACAAGGGCGGCAAGGGCATGTATTCCGGTGCTGAGTACAGAACGAACAATTTCTACGGCTATGGCTACTATGAGTGCTCCATGCAGGCGATCAAGAACGATGGTGTAGTTTCCTCCTTCTTTACCTACACCGGCCCGTCGGACAACAATCCGTGGGACGAGATCGACATTGAGATCCTCGGCAAGGACACGACCAAGGTGCAGCTCAACTACTACACCGACGGTGTCGGCAACCATGAGTACATGTATGATCTGGGATTTGATGCTTCCGAGGCATATCATACCTACGGCTTTGATTGGCAGGCAGACCACATCACCTGGTATGTGGACGGCAAGGAAGCCTACACCATGTGGGGCAACGTGCCGAAGACTCCCGGCAAGATCATGATGAACACCTGGCCGGGCGTAAGCGATCCGAGCAAGGACCCGAACACCATTGACTGGCTCAAGCCGTACAACGGCAAGACTCCGCTGACTGCACATTATCAGTGGGTCACCTACAATAAATAACGCGATTACCCCTTTTTATACTTGTGCCGCCTCCCTCTGCATCCGCAGGGGGAGGTTGGTTTTTTCGGGATGCGGGAGGGACTTTTTGAAGCTCCCCTGTTGCAACCATAGTAAAACTATGGTATAATGTAAGAAAAACCCCCGGAAGGAGTACCCTGCGCATGGAACAGCAACGCAAAGCAATGACCCTGGAGATCCTCGAATACTGGAAGCTGACGGAATTTCTCAGCCAGAACAGCATTCCCGCTGAATCAAAAGAAAATGCCGCGATCCGGCGGAAATTGGAGAAGGGAAAACCTGTGAAAAGCACCTCCGTGGAGGTGTTTGCTCCCTTTGACGGGGATGCATTTGATCCGGAGGAATGGATTGCGCAGCAGGATCCTGTCCATGCCGCATTCCCGGTCGTGTCGTCGGAGCTTGCTTACAGCATCGGCCGCATTCCGCGCAATGCCCTGGTTGCCTATCTGCGCCGCTATGTCCCCGAATGGACGGAAGGGCCGGAGCCGGCTTATGACGCACAGGAATCCATTGCGTGGTTCGGATTCCGCACGGATCCAAGCGGCATCTATGTGCCCGGCTCCTTCATGCTGTCCCCCCTTCTCTGGGCTGTTTCGGTCTGGGCACAGCGTGATACAGAAAAGACACGGAATTATTCGCTCAGTATCGGCTCATTCCGCAACAATGTCCGGGCGCGTGATGAATGGATGGAGGAAAAGCATATCTCCGAAATTCTCCCGGCTGTCTATGAGCTGTGGAAGCCCTGGGCCGATTTGATTACGCCGGGCTGCACGGAGAGCTTCTGCGCCTGCCGCCGCTATACCACCGAATCCGCACGGGATGCGGATTATGAAACGCTGCCCTATGCCGACCTCGGCCGCAGCTTCGTGGCGGAGGATCTCTCCTTGCTCGAAAATCAGATCCGTGACGGCAGCTTCGGTGACTCCAGCCTCTATGAACGCGGTGTCATTGCCTACATCCTTGCCGCCTATCACCGGGCGCATAGCCTCCACGGAAAGCGCATCTGCATTTCGCCGCAGGAGGATCCGGCATTGCTGCAAAAGCTCTTCCGTGCAAAGCTCGACGTTGCCCATGCACCGCTTGCCAAATGGCCTTCGCGCTTCATGCCTGCGCTGATGCAGCAGATCGCCGTGAATCTTGCGACCGATACGGAGCATCCGCTGCCCATTTTCTCCGTCAACGGCCCGCCCGGCACCGGCAAGACCACGCTCCTCAAGGAAATTGTCGCGCATCATGTCGTGGAACGCGCCCGCCTGCTGTGCCAGGTGCAGGATCCCGATGACCTCTTTGAAAAGCGCGAATTTACCCGCGGGCCGCTTGATGCATTCCATCACGCCTATTTCAAATTTGCACCGTATTACTATGCCCTCACCGATGAACGCATCCACGATCACAGCATGCTTGTGACCTCCTGCAACAATGCGGCCGTGGAGAATATCACAGCCGACCTGCCCGATGCGGAGGGAATGCTCGGCGGCCTTGCACCGGATGACAAGGATGCGCCCGCATTCGCCGCGGGGCTTCAGGAGGTGCATACGCTCTTTGACGGTGCGCAGTCCGGCGATCCCGAACAGGAATGGGTGGAGGATCCGGAAACAGGCAGATACCGCCGGGAGGACTGCCGGGATCTCTGGTTCTCCCGGCATATCCAGGCGCTTCTCGGGGATAAGCCCTGCTGGGGCATGATCTCCGCACCGCTCGGAAAACGCAAGAATATCAAGGAATATTGCTTCCATGTGATCGGCGGCATCCTGAATGATTATTTCCGCACCAACGAGGCTGTCGATCAGCATAAGGCCGCCTTCCGCAGGGCGCGTAAGGATTTCCTGGATCAGCTTGCCGTTGTGGAATCGCTTGCAGAGCGTCTGCAAAGTGCATGCAGCCTGCTGGCGACCGGGCAAAGGGACAAGGCAGCCGCCGTGCTGGCAGCCTGTGCAGGGGAGGGCGACCGGCCGCTTCTGCCGGACGAAGCCTTTCTGGCGCACTACCGTTCGCAGGAGAATGCGGCTGCAACGGCGGCGCAGATCGCTGATCCCTGGTTTACGGCACAGTATAACCGGGAACGGGAAAAGCTGTTCTATTATGCCTGCCGGCTGCATAAGGCATTCGTCACCGGCTCGTCCCGCATGAGATCCAATCTCCATAATCTGCTGGTCGCCTGGGGCAGCCACAAGGACTGCGACGAGCGGATGCATCCGGAGGATCTGGAGGAGGCCTTCCCGGTGCTGCTGCAAAGCCTTTTCCTGGTGACGCCGGTGCTGTCCACGACATTTGCTTCCATGCAGTCGCTGATGGCGCCTGTGAAGCGCAAGGGCGTATTCGGCGTGCTGATCGTGGATGAATCCGGACAGGCGCCGCCGCAGATGGCTGCGGGAGGATTGTTCCGCTGCCGTCAGGCGATCATTGTGGGCGATCCGAAGCAGATCGAGCCGGTGGTGACGGCGGAGGCAGACATGATCCGGCGGCTCCTGCTGTCGGATGTGACGAAATATTATACCGACAAGCATTTGTCGGTGCAGAGTATGGCCGACCATATCAATCCCTACGGCACCATGCTCGGAGAAGGCGAGGAGCGCGAATGGGTCGGCTGTCCGCTGGTCGTTCACCGGCGCTGCCTTGATCCGATGTATTCCATCTCGAATGCCCTTTCCTACGCCGGTACCATGCGGCAGGACACCCGTCCCCCGAAGCAGGAAAAGGCTGCGCATTTCCTGTATGAACAGTCTCTCTGGATCCATGTTTCCGGCTCGGAGCGCGGAAACCGGAATCATTTTGTACCCGCACAGGGCGAGCTGGTGCTGCGGCTGCTTGAGAGCAGGCTGGCAAAGGGCGGCGCTCTGAAGCTGTTTATCATTACGCCGTTTACCTCGGTCAAGAACGGCATGCGGGACATGATCCGGAAATCCACGCTTTACAAGGAATCCGAAGTGCTCCGGGAATGGATGCGCGGAACGAGCATCGGCACGGTGCATACCTTCCAGGGGCAGGGAACGGATGAGGTCATCTTCCTCCTCGGCTGCGATATGCATTCGCAGAGTGCGGCCAAGTGGGTCAACCGCAACATCGTCAATGTCGCTGCAACACGGGCAAAATTCCGGTTCTATGTGATCGGTGACACCAATGTATGGCGCGTGTGCGATCCGGTAGACAAGGCGCGGAGGATGATGGAGCAGACCGATGCGGAAACGCTTCTTGCAGAGCTTTTCCCGCCGGAGCCGGAGGAATTGCCGGAGCCGGAAGCGGAAGCTGCACAGGAAGCAGATGCATTCGATGCCCGCATCTGCCCGCGCTGTGCGAAGGATCTGGTCGAAAAGGAAGGGAAATTCGGTACATTCCTGAGCTGCTCCGGCTTCCCGCGGTGCAGGTATACCCGCGGATTGCATGCCCCGGCGCCGGATCTCAACATCTGCCCCGACTGCGGCAGGCCTTTGCAGGAGAAAAACGGCAGGAACGGCGTATTTATGGGATGCTCGGGATACCCGGAATGCGGCTTTACAAGACCTGTCCGGCGGTGAGTCCGGATGCGTTGGCACGATAAGACAATATTGTCTTATCGTGCCAATTTCTATGCTTGACAAAACAGTGATTCTGTGCTATAATGAAGATACACAAAGTTTTGCACAAAGTTCTTGACAATCTGTTGAAAAGTAACAGGGGGTGTGGCATATGAAATCCAAACACAGAAGAAGGCATTCCGCACGACTGGCCGCCTGTCTGCTGGCCGTATGCATGGCGGGCAGCTATGCACCGGTGCAGACGGCAGTTTTCTCCGGCATCATCGCGCATGCACAGGAGCAGACGATTGCGGAGAATCTCACGCTTGACCGGGATATGACCGTTGACGGCGATCTGACGATCGAAGGCGGCAGCGTTTCCCTGAACGGCCATACCCTGTCTGTGACGGGATCGGTCAGCATCGAGTCAGGCTCCCTGCAAGTGGGGAGCGGCCGGCTCAATGTCGGCGGAGACCTCATCATGTCACGGAGCAAGGAGGCAGCCGGCGCCGGCAGTATTTCCATGACGTCGGAAGCCGGTGTTGTCAGCATCGACGGTGATTTTCGTCACTGGACATCCGAAATGAGCGAGCTGTCCGGCGGTACCATGTATATCGGCGGCAATTTCGATGGCAGCAAGTCCGGGGACGAGGGCGGATTCCATTCGTGGAATACCCACACGGTCTGCTTTACGGGCAGCGGGATCCATGAGATCTATTTCAATTCCGCCGATGATCCGTATAACCGGCTGAATCTGGTGTCCCTGTCCGGCTCCGGACAGCTTCTCCTGACGGGCCATACCACAGGCTTCTATGCGGCATCCGACCTGGTATTTGCTGACGGCAGCAGGCTGGATGCGGGTGCTGTCCTGCATCCGGAGGGGCATACCCTGACGGCGGCGGGTGATTTCACACTGAATGGTGAAATTGACCTTGGAACAGGCACCTTCCTGGTCAGAGGATCCCTCACCCAGCCGGAGGGCATACTCTACGCAGACCGCGGCACGCTGTATGTGGCAGGTGATTACATCGTGGCCGTCAGCAAGGACGGCGCCGGAAGCGGCAGTCTGCACATGAACGATCCGGAGAGCAGCGTGACCGTGGACGGCGATTTCATCCAGTGGTCGTCCGCAGTGAGTGAGCTGACCGGCGGTACCATGTATATCGGCGGCAATTTCGATGGCAGCGAGGCAGCCGGCGAGGGCGGCTTCCATTCGTGGAATACCCACACGGTCTGCTTTACGGGCGACGGGATCCATGAGATCTATTTCAATTCCGCCGATGATGCGTATAACCGCCTGAATCTGGTGTCCATGTCCGGCTCCGGACAGCTTCTCCTGACGGGCAGAACTACGGGATTCACGATGGCATCCGACCTGAACCTGGCCGACGGCAGCAAGCTGGCCGAAGGTGCGGCTCTGCATACGGAGGGGCATACCCTGACGGCGGCGGGCGATTTCACACTGAATGGTGAAATTGACCTCGGAACAGGTAGCTTCCGGATCAAGGGCTCCCTGATCCAGCCGGAAGGCACAATGCAGATCGAGCGCGGCACGCTGAATGTTGCGGGTGACTACATCGTGGCGTCCAGCAAGAACAGCGCCGGAAGCGGCAGCCTGTTCATGGATTATGCAGAGGGCGTTGTCGTGGTCGGCGGTGATTTCTTCCAGTGGTCAAATGCACAGAGTGATCTGTCGGCGGGTCTGATGAGTGTCTACGGCAATTTCGAGGGCAGCAAGAGCGGCGGCGAGGGCGGCTTCAATGCCTGGAATACGCATACGATCGAATTCCTCGGCGGCGGCGGTCACGAGATCTACCTGAACAGCACCGGCGGCAACCAGCTCAATACGATCCGGATGACGGCAGGGGATTCCATCACCTTCACCAATCGGTACAACGGTGTGGAGGGCGGAAAAACCATTGAGGTCTCGCCGGCATCGCTGGCATCGGTACAGGAGAACAAGGTAACGGCACTGGCAGACGGAACGGGCAGGATCACCTTCATCGGTGACACGAGCCTGAGCCGGACATTCCTTGTCGGGGATTCCGGAGCGCCTGCGCCCTTTGACGGGACGCTGCCGGAGATCACGCCGGGCGAGACAGTCACGGTCATGGGCGATGTGTCCGGGGACAGCGTGTTTGGCGTGGTGGATGTGATCGTGCTGCAAAAGTGGCTGGTCAGGGATCCGGGCACACGGCTGTCCAACTGGAAAAATGCCGATTATACGAAGGATAACAGAATCGACATCCGTGACCTGGCATGCATGAAGCGTGCATTGACCGGCGGCGTTCCGCAGGAGACACCGCTGCGGATCACGGAGGCGCCGGCAACCATTGCAGCGGGTTCGATCTCGTGTGCGTACCTGGCATTCGGCACCTTTGATCCGACGGGAACGGATGCCTGGATCGGACTGATCCCGGCGGGAACACCGGACGGGGAATATGACGCAGATGCGGTGGATGTATGCTACACCTACCTGACGGAGACGGAGGAGGACGGCATGATCCTGTACCGGATCCCGGAGAATACGGCACCGGGCAGCTATGAGCTGCGTGTCTATGCCAATGACAGCGGCGGCGAGCTGCTGGCCAGGCGGGCAGTCACGATCACGGAGCCGGTGACGTTCAAATTCAACAGCCTGACGGTGAAGACGCATGTTGATGGCGGATATGTTATTGTGATGGATGCCACATACACAGGTATCGATGAAAATAGTCTGGCGATGGTAATTTGTGTACCGGCAGGAACGCCCGATGACTTGGAGAGCATTTTGAAGAACAGGGTCAACTGGTATTGGCTCTATAAGCATACTTCGGGACAATACGATTCCTATGCAGCCTCGTACCTCGAGAGCGGAAGCTGGGAGTTCATTGTGGTGTCGGATCCCTGGTGCGGCCGGATCCTTGACCGGATGGCAGTTCCGGATACAATTGGATGAAAACGGCTGAAAAGCTGCAAAATGGGGTAGAAAGAAGCCTCCCCGGGGATTCCCGGGGAGGCTTGTGGTTATGACAGCTTGTACTGCATGAAATTAGGGTTCTTTGTAAATCCGAAATCGCGATACAGCAAAACCCCCATATCCGAAGCAGTGATCTGAATGGTGCCGCATCCCTTCTTTCTTGCTTCATCGACAACTCTTGAAAGCAATTCCCTGGCAATGCCCTGTCTTCTGTAGGCTTTGTCTGTGAACATGCTTGACAGAAGCCCTATTCTTCCGCTTGGACAGCCGAAATAAGGCGTTTTTTCGACGATTGAGATGCCGCTTGTTCCAATGATTTTTCCCTGATCCAGAGCGATCCAGGAAATGAAGGTGCCGTCTGCCATATGGCGCCGGTAGTAGTCCTTTAATGCAGGTGCCAGATCCATGTCCTCTTCTGCACCTTCTTCGCGCAATTGGCGGATCCGCATGTCGATAAAAACCGCAAGATCCTGATCGGTTAATCTTCTGTAGGAAATCTTCATCGGTAAACCTCCGGATTCAGGCTATGGATTGACATTATTCTGCGCCGCATCCGGCATGGAGGGAGCGCATGTCAATAATCCTTGGGGGTGTTGCACACGGAGCAGATCTTGACGGACCAGCCCTCGAAGGAGCCGCCGCAATGCCGGCATTTGCCGTTCTTCATGTGCATCGGTTCAAGTGCCTTCATATAGGCGGTAAATGCCCAGAAATGCTTTTGCAGATTGGTGAAGGACACCTCATGCAGCCTCGGGCAGTTGTGGAAGGTGGCCGCATTTTCCCCGTATTTGTAAGGATTGCTGCCCTTGTACAGCTCTGTGTCTCCGGCGAGCGTTACCGATTCCAGATGCGCACAGTCCGCAAATGCCAGCGGATAGATCGCCTTCACATTCGCGGGGATGGTGAGCCGCCGGAGGCTTTCACAGCCGCGGAATGCCTGGTTGCCGATGTATTCGAGCGTTTCCGGAAGCTCCAGCCGGCTGAGCTTCTTGCAGTTCTGAAAGGCATTCATGCCGATCCGTCTGACGCCGGTGGCAGGCACATCGCCGGCTTCCTGACAGGCGAACTTCACTTCTTCAAGCGCGGTGCATTCCGCAAATGCCGAATCCTCGATCGTTGTGACCGGCTTCGGAATGGTCACGGAGCGCAGACTGGTGCAGCCTTCAAAGATCCGCCACGGCAGCGATTCAATGCGGGCGGGGATATTCACCGATTCGAGCGCGGTACAGCCGGTCAATGCCCCGGCTTCCATGCGGGTGATGCTGTCGGGGAAGCGGACGGATTTCAGGTGAATGCAGCCGTTGAAGGCATCCCTGTCCACGGTTTCGACGCCTTCGGGGATCGAAATGGATTCGAGATGCCGGCAGCCGGAGAAGGCGCTCGAACCGATCGCTTTGACACCGGCGGGAAGATGCACCGTGCGGATATTATTCATGCCCTGAAATGCCGCGTCACCGATCGCCTCGACACCGTCCGGAATGCGGATGTCGGTCTCGGTAAAGCCGCTGCAGCTGATGAGAACGCCTGTCACCACGACAAAGAAGGCGTCATTGACAGGCGGCTTCTGTGGCTTCTGCGGTTCCGGGGGTGTTTCTGCGGTATAGCTGCGGATCGCCTTTTCCACGACGATCGCCTTGCCGCAGAACGGACAGATCACGGCATCCTCCGCCTCGCTGACGGCGATGAATCCGCCGCATTTGTAGCATTTTCCCTGTTTATTCATGATGCTCCGCCTTTCTGCTCCCAATAGCACGAATCTGGTTCTATTATAGCACATATGGCGGAAAATTGCAAGTATAAAAGCACAAATTCTGCGACGAACGAGGGAGGTTTCTGGGCTCTATGCACAAAGGGGAGTTGTCAAGAGATATCTTGAATGAATCTCTTTTAAAATATGTCAATTGAAAAATTATATTTCGAGTTTGGATTTTAAAAATAGACTGGATTCGATAGGTTTGATGACTTTTTTTACAACATTCAGGCGGGCACGCGGGAGGATCTGATCGAGGAGGGGTATCTTCTTTGTCGTGTATCGCCCCCACCGCCCGCTGCATTCCCATCGCAAAACCCTGTGCAAACTTGTGATAATCCATAAGAGAAAGTAGATCAAGCTGTGTCGACTGAAACGCTTGGAACTGCTCTCTTGCATCCGGAAAAGCAGCCGGTAGTGTCTCTTCCGCCCGGCAGGTTCGCTCCAATGCTGCCGGATCCAAGCCCCGCGTGGGGGCGACGGTCGATGCCGTCAAGGGTATACATCACCACCTATTTCAATCCACGCCCCCGCGTGGGGGGCGACTCAGGTTGCCCACATAAGAGAAAGCTACATAGGATTTCAATCCACGCCCCCGTGTGGGGGGCGACGAAGCTGTGCAGGAGGACGTAAACAAGCAGTATCAGATTTCAATCCACGCCCCCG
>CACZPI010000147.1 GCA_902783005.1 uncultured Ruminococcus sp.
CGCCGAAATACAAAGGTTGTCCGAACATCAGATGCAGAACCTGAGCCTGCAAGAGCAGTACGCAAAAAGCGTCAGGACAGAGGTCGCTGACAGTGTTTACAACATCTATCATCAGGTAAAAACACAGGAGAAAGAAGCCATCAACGAGCTGATGCAGTATGTTCAAGCCAACAGCGATCAGATGGAGAAGGATATTACTTCTTGCACCGATAGCGTGAAATCGGCAACAACAGCGGCGAAAAATGCTTCAAAACAGATAAGTGAGTCGGTGAAGCGTTTCTGCACTGTCAGAACAATTGGTGACCTGCTGTACTACGCTGCACCTGTTGCGGTAGTGATTGATGTGCTTTTGAGGTTATTTGACTTTATCTGATCATTCGTCATTCAAGCCGAAAATCTCAGCATCATCTTCCTCCGAAACTATGAATGATCTGACAAGCGGATCACTGGGCGGTTCTTTGCCGTCCTCGTGGGCGTGCCAGCGGGGATTGGTCTCGGTATTTTCAAGAGTCTGCTTGATAAGATCAAAGTTTTCACTGTCTTTAATTCGATCAAAGAATTGAGCTTTATCAGCCAGATACAGCAGACGGTGCTTAAAAATATTCTTATTATAATGCAAAGCCATACAAGTCAGTGCCATATCTGTGTTGAAATTGCTTTCGATCTTATAGTAAAACTGGAACAACAGATGATAGGCAACCAAAACATCACTTTCAATCATAAGGAGATATTGTAATGATGAAATGTTGTTTGCAATCTCTGCAAGCAAATCTTCGGGAGCATCGTTTGTACCCATTGCAAACAGTGTCTCGCCGAACGCAAGCATTTCTTCGGGGTCGATCTCATAATCGGCTTCAACGAGCTTGCGTACAATAGAGGACATAGAAATTGTGCCGTCAGAATTATCATGGATAAAGCCGAGGTCGATCAGCTTATCAATCTCGGTGAAGTCCACAAGCCTTGTCAGTTTCTGAAACAGCATTTTAGGAACACCCGATTCTGGCATGAAACGCATATATGACAGAACGTATTTATCGGTATCCGTAAGGTCAGCCTTTCTGAACAGGCTCTCAATGTGGCGGTAGTGCGTGTCGGTCTTAGGCTTACGGTCTTTATTTGCGGGGATTCTTGCTTTCATATTCTTGATTCCTCCTACAAGAGCATCTGCACAGGTATCGGGCGTGTCCGTTCCTCTTTTCATGGAACGGGCGCACAGCTCCAATGAAAACGGATATTTATCTGTTATTAACGCAAGACGGTGCATTTTGAATTTTACATCAGGATCATTCTCATCAAATGGGTAAAACTGCTTTATCAGATCATACGATTCACGGAATGTCCTGAACTCTGTCAGGTCATATACGGTAAAATCATCGTCATAGTGAGAATAGGAAATGAAAATAACATCACATTCCAATTCAAGAAGATCCGGCAGTTTGGAGTCACGGTCGGCAGGAACATTATAGTTGTCGATGATAAGCAGAAGATTTTTACCAAATGCCGACAGAAGTTCGAGGTTTTCTTCATAGAGAGTGTCAATGTCACTGCGTATAAATGCCATATTCGGCAGAACATTCGCAATAATATCGGCTATGCCGTTACGATATTCATTATAATTATAATATCCGATATGGGCATATTCCGATTTATATTCCTGAGCATATTTGCGGACAAGCTCGCTCTTGCCGACACCTGCAACACCTGTTAGAAATACCTTGCCTTCGGTCTGCATCAATGTGTGCAGCTCGTCAAGCTCTTTCTCACGTCCGGTGAAATACTTGGGCGGTGCTTTTGGTTCGGCTTTTGAAAACAGACCGCTTGTATCATCATTCTGCTCATAGTAATAGTCAGCATAGTAATCTTTCCCGTCCTTATAATACGGGCGATATGCAGCAATGGTCACGGCAGTATAAAACACCTCCGCAAGATGCTCGTCATCGGAGTATTCACGGGAATTATTCAAAGCAAACTGCTTTTTATAGGGCTTGGATATAAGCGGATCATTGATGATAAGGTCAAAAA
>CACZPI010000148.1 GCA_902783005.1 uncultured Ruminococcus sp.
CGGCAGCCTGACGGCACCGTGATCTCCTTCAGGGAGGTGCATGCATAGAATGCATAATTTCCCACGCCTGTCAGCGTCGAAGGGAGCCTGACCGAACGCAGCGCGGTGCAGTCGGCAAAGGCATTCTCATACAGGATCAGCGTGCCCTCCGGCAGCTCGACAGATTTCAGCCCCGTGCAGTATTCAAATGCACCCGCACCGATGTACTGCAATGTGGACGGGAACTGGATCTCCGTAAGATTCGATGCATAGAAAAATGCCGCATCAAAAACCGTTGTCACGCCCTCCGGGATCGTGTAGGATGTATCCGCCTTCCCGGCAGGATAGGCCGCCAGAATGGTGCCGCCGTCCTTGAACAGCACACCGTCCTGCGCCGAATAGACCGTATTGCCGTCCTCGACCGTATACGCCGTCATGCCCCGGCATCCGAGGAAGGTCAGGCTGCCCATGTCCGTCATGGCAGCGGGCACCTCAAATTCCTGAATGCTCTCGCAGCCGCAGTAGACCGCCGATCCGATCTGCTCGACCGTGGACGGCAGTTCTGCCTTGTCAATGGCCGAACAGAAGGCAAATGCATAATCCCCGATCTTTTCAAGACCCTCCGGCAGCACCGGATCCGGCAGCGACATGCAGCTATAGAATGCCTCTGCGCCGATCTCTTTGACATGGTCGGGAAGATTCACCTCGGACAGCGCCGTGCAGTAATAGCACATGCCCTCCGGAATGATCTCGAGCGATTCCGGGAGCGTCAGCTTTTCGAGCGATGCGCAGCCCGTGAAGGCATTCGCGCCGATCGAGGTCACGGTGTCCGGGATCGTCAGCGAGCGCAGACTTTCGCAGCCGGAAAAGGCATTCTGGCCGATGTACTTCACATATTTGCCGAATGTCACCGATTCGAGCGCCGTGCATCCGTAGAATGCACCGTCCGCAATGCCCACGATCTTGTAGCCGTCTGTCTCATCCGGCAGCGCGACCGCCAGCGCCGAGCTGTCAACCGAATACAGCTCCACACCGCCGTCCGTATGCATGAATGTGAACATGCCGTCCTCATAGGTCGTTCCCTCTGTCGAGGATTCTGTTGTGGTTTCTCCGCGTACTGCTGCCGCCGGAAGCACCGGCATACTGCACAGCAGCATTCCTGCCGCCGCAGCCGCGATCAGATTTCTGAATGTCATGTCTGCCCCTTCCGTTTGCTGCGCTTCTGCTTCTTCTGTGCCCGCTCCTCGGCACGCAGGCGCTCCTGCTTTGCAGCCTCCTCGGCTGCATGTTCCTTGTGCTTGATGACGGCGGCTGCAATGCCCAGTCCTGCCAGCAGCAGAACCACCAGCGTAATCATCAGCGCATTCTCCGGCATCGAAGCCTGGAATTTCAGGCCGTTTTCCCTGGCATAGCGGTAGGCCTTGCTGCCGATGGGCATGTACAGGCAGACATCCGGGATCAGCGCATTTTCGCCGTCCTCCGTGACGCTGTAGCCGATGCCGTATTCCCCGATGCTCCGCAGGCTTGCCGGGAGATGCAGCTCCTTCAGGGAAACACAGCCGTAAAATGCCTGCTTGCCGACCGATTCAAGGCGTTCCGGATTGCCGATGTCCGTCAGCTCCGCGCAGCCGAAGAAGCAATTGTCTCCGATCGTGCGCACCTGCCCGGTGCCGGAAACCGTCCGCAGCGCGGTGCAGTGTGCAAAGGAAGCACCGATCAGCTCCGTGATGTGATTGGTCAGCGCCACCTTTTGCAGCGCGGTGCATCCCATGAAGACGTCTGCGCCCATCTTGCGCACTTCATTCAGGTCAGTCTCCTCCAGATACCGGCACCCGGTAAAGCCCCAGGCCGCAATGATGTCGCATTCCTCCGGCATCTCATAGAAGGTATCCGCCTTCGCAGCAGGATACCGGATGAGCATGCTCATGTCCTTCGTCATCAGCACGCCGTCCACGCTGCAATAGGATTCGTTATCCTCCGCCACGGAAATTTCCCGGAGGCTTGTACACCCTTCAAATGCGAAATTGCCGATCTGCGTGACCGATGCCGGAATGGTGATCGTTTCCAGCGAAGTGCAGTTCTGAAAGGCATAGTCACCGATCACCGTCACGGTATCGGGGATCTCAATGCGCTCAAGCGCCGCACATCCCGAAAAGCCCTCCGCTGCAATGGCGGTGACCTCCTGGCCGTCCGCCTGCGCGGGGATCTGTACATCCACGGCATCCGCATCCGTCCAGGCGATCTCTGCGCCGCTGTCCTGCACGGTGATTTCCCAGCTCTGCTGTGCGAAGGCCGGAAGCGGCAGGATGCATGCTGCCAGCGCCGCCGCTGCCGGGAGCGCGAAAAATGATCTTCTCATGTTTGTCTCCATTTATCCATCTTCTTTTTCTGACGAACCGCATACACGATCATGGCAATGATGAAGACCGCCACGATCACGCCAATCACGATCAGCACCGTCACAAAGGTATCATGCGCCGTGACGCCGCCGGTCGAAGCAATACCGTTGTCGGCACAGTATTTGAATGCCGCCGTGCCCTGTTCGGTATCGACCTTGAAGCCCTGCACACGGGTCAGCTTCTGGTTGTCGCCGCTGTAATAGAATCCCATCGCATAGTCACCGATCTCCTCGACGGATGCCGGGACTTTCAGGGATTTGAGCAGGGGACAGTTGAAGAAGGCGTAGGAATGGATATACTTGGCATTTGCCGGGATATTGACGGAGCGCAGCGCGATGCATCCATAGAAGCACCCCTCGCCGATGCCCTCGATCGTGTCGGGGATCGTCACGGATTCCAGCGACTGGCAGCAGCCGAACACCGATCCGTCAAGCGTCTTGACGGTTTCGGGAATGGTGACATTTTTCAGATTGGTGCAGTAATACATCGCATCCTGTCCAAGCTCCTCGGTCTGTCCGAGATCAATGGTCTCCAGGTATTCATTGGCAATGAAGGCATAGTCCTCGATGCGCCGGACAGAGGCGGGCACGGTGTAGGAAGCGCCCTCCTTCTTGGGCGGGTAGAGGAACAGCGTGGATCCGTCCTTATTGAACAGGACACCGTCCTCGTCCTTGTAATACTGGTTCTTCGGATCAATATGCACCGCCTCCATATTGGTGCAGCCGTCCCATGCCAGCAGCTCGATCTCCTCGACCGTCACCGGAATATCCGCCTGCGTGAGCGACGAGCAGCCGTAAAATGCCTGAAATCCGATCTTTTTCAGATGCTTCGGCATTTCGACATTCTCCAGCGAGCTGCACTTGTAGAACGAATAGTCATCAATGACCGTGACGGTATCCGGGATCTTCACCGTTTTCAGATCCTCGCAGCCGTTGAAGCAGTCCACCTCGATCATGGTCACGGTATGCCCGTCAATTTCCGAGGGCACCTCGACCTCGGTCACGGTCTTGTCCTGACAGGTCACGGAAAAGGCGCTGCCGTCCTCATAGATGTTGTACATCCACAGCCCGTCCTCGGAATACCCGATCTCCGCCGATGCCGTCACCGGCGCGATGCACAGTGCAAGGCCAAGTCCTGCCAGTGCAGCCAGCAGCTTACTCGTCCGTTTCATCCTGCTTGTCCTCTTCCGGTGCGGGTGCGGGGGCTTCCGCTGCCTTGGTGCCCTTCGGCTTTTTCAGGAATACCGCGACCAGCAGACCTGCCAGCACCAGCAGCACACCGCCGCCGATGCCCAGCATGAGCTGGAGCTTCTGGTTGTCCTTCAGGCCTGCGCCGATCTGCTCCTTTGCCGTGACCGGCGTGCCGTCGGGATTCGTCTCGACAGGCTCAATGACCTCGCCGTTTTCGTCGGTGATTGGCTCCTCCGGAACCGCATCCTCGCTGTAGAGCTGACCGCCGCCAAGCTCAAAGGGGATGGAGGCATCCATCACCGCGATGAATTCAAAATGGTTTTCGTAGTCATTCTCCTCATCATGCGCCGTGGCATATTCCTGCGCCATGGTGTTGGGCTCGCCGTAGATCTTGAAATCCTCGATCGCATTGAGGCTTGCATCGTAGCCGAATGCACAGTAGGAAATGGTTTCAAGCGCATTCGGGATCGTCACGCAGGGCAGTGAGCAGCCGCAGAAGGCATACTGGCCGATGTAGGTCAGTGTCGGCGGCAGCGTGACCTGTGTCAGTGCCGCATCATAGGCAAATGTCGCATTCAGGATGCGTTTGAGCCCGTGGCCGAGGTCGATCTCATGCAAGCCCTGGCAGTAGGCAAAGGCATAGTCGTCGATCTGGACGACATCCTGCATGGTGACCTTCTGCACGCCGGAATAGGCAAATGCCCAGTTGTCGATATTGTGTACACCCTCCGGGATCGTGACCTCCGTCAGATGCGAAGCAAAGCTGAATGCACCCGGGGCAATTTCATCGACGCCCGCCGGGATCGTGTAAGTCGTATCGGGCTTGGCGGGGGGGTAGGCGAAAAAGAATCCGCCGTTGTCCGCAAGCAGGCAGCCCTCTTCATTCACGGAGAAATAGGGATTGCCCTCCTCCACGATGAACCGCTCAATGCCGGAGCAGCCGAAGAATACCTTGTCACCCATGTCCGTGATCCCCGCCGGGATCATAATGGAGGTGATGCCGGCCGCCTGTGCAAAGCAGCCGTTTCCGATGTAATCGACCTGATGACCGTCGATCTCCCACGGGATCACCAGATCCCCCGTGAAGGTATCGGATTCCAGAAAATCATACAGCTCCGCATGCCCCTCTTCATCAAGGCCGTAGCTGAACTGCGGTGCCGCCGGGGCTGCTTCCCCGGCAGCAGCAGCTTCCTCCGCGGCCGGAGCCGGTTCCTCTCCCTCGGCAAAGGCCGTCATCGGTGTCACAAGCAGCAGGAAAGCTGCGGTCAGTGCAGTAAAACGCTTCATAATTGATTCCCCTTTTTTGGCAGATGCAGCCCTCCGCAGGCATTGCAGAGGGCTTATCCGGATTATTCCACAGTAACGGATTTCGCGAGATTGCGCGGCTTATCCACATCCGTACCCTTCAGCACGGCGGTATAGTAGGCGATAAGCTGCAGCGGTACGACGGCAAGCATCGGCATGAGCAGATCCTCGAAATCCGGCAGACCGAATTTGAAGTCGGCCACATCCTTCTCCGGCACATAGCTGTCACGGCTTACCAGAACGACCTTCGCGCCGCGTGCCTTGACCTCCTTGATATTGCTGATGGTCTTGTCAAAGAGCTTCTGCTGTGTGGCAACGGCGATGACAGGCATATTCTCGGTAATCAGGGAAATGGTGCCGTGCTTGAGCTCGCCGGCGGCATAGCTTTCGGAATGGATGTAGCTGATCTCCTTGAGCTTCAGGGAGCCCTCCATGGACAGCGCATAATCCAGACCGCGTCCGATATACAGCAGGCTGTCGGCGGTGATCAGGGTATTGGCGATCTGTGCGGCATGATCCTTCTGCTCAAGAATGGCCTCGATCTGAGCCGGAGTCTCCTGCAGAAGCGCGGTCAGGCGGCGGCATTCTGCCTCGTCGATCGCGCCCTTGGCCAGTGCCAGCTCAAAGGCAAAGAGGTACATCACCGCGATCTGCACCATGTAAGCCTTGGTGGATGCCACGGCGATCTCCGGGCCTGCGTGGGTATAGATCAGCATGTCGGCCTCACGGGCGATCGAGCTGCCCTTGGCATTGACAATGGCAAGGGTCTTGGCGCCGAGCTCCTTGGCAAGGCGCAGCGCCGCGAGGGAATCGGCAGTCTCACCGGACTGCGAAATGATAATGACCAGGTCACCCTCACCGACGAGCGGCTCACGATAGCGGAATTCCGATGCAATATCGACATTGACCTCGACCTTGGCGAGCTTTTCGATCACATACTTGCCCACCATGCCCGCATGCATCGCGGTACCGCAGGCAACCACATGGATGCGGCGGAAGGCGGCGAGCTTTTCCGGGGTGATGCCGCATTCGGAGAGATCGGGCATCCCGTCGGTGATGCGGGGAGTGATGGTGGTCTTGACAGCGGTGGGCTGCTCATGGATCTCCTTGATCATGAAGTGCGGATAGCCGCCCTTTTCGGCAGCGCTCACATCCCAGTCAGCGGTTTTGAGTTCCTTTTCGATCTGCTGGTAATGCAGGTCATAGACCTTGGCGCCGCGGCGTGTCAGCACAGCGATCTCACCGGGTTCGAGCAGGTAATAATTGCGGGTATACTGGAGAATGGCGGTCACATCCGAGGCAATGAAGCTCTCATCCTCACCGATGCCGACGATCAGCGGGGATTCCTTGCGCAGGGCATAGACCATATCCGGGAAATCGGCAAAGATGACGCCGAGCGCATAGCTGCCCTCAAGCTCCTTCATGGCCTTGACGATGGCATCGACCGGATTCCCGTGATTTTCCTCATAGTAATAATCAATGAGCTGTGCGACGACCTCGGTATCGGTATCGCTGGCAAAGGTGCGGCCGACCGAAAGCAGGAAATCCTTGAGACGCTTGTAATTCTCAATGATGCCGTTGTGAACGAGCGTCACGCGGCTGCCGCTGTGCGGATGGGAATTGCGGTCAGACGGCTCCCCGTGGGTCGCCCATCTGGTATGACCGATTCCGGCGCAGCCCTGCGGCTTGCCTTCTCTCCGCATCTTTTCGGCAAGATCGGCCAGTCTTCCCTTGGATTTGGCGACCTTGATCTCATCATTTTCAAACACCGCAATACCTGCGGAGTCATATCCTCTGTATTCAAGTCTCGACAGTCCGTCGAGCAGGACATCGGCGCAGTCACGCTTGCCGACATATCCGACGATTCCACACATAGTCTGGTAGCTCCTTTCTTCGGAAAAGCGCCTGCTTTTCCACAATATTACTATTATACCATATCCCGCGGATGATTGCAAGCCTTTCACAGGAATTTCATTCTGAAAAGAGGAAGGGCGCTGCCCCCGCACCCCTGATCTGAAAAAGGCAGGGCACCGCCCTTTCTATCCGTTGTAATCGTAAAACAGCCTGTCAAGCAGCGCATCCACGCCGCTGCGGTCGCCTGCGGCAGCGCGGAGAAATGCTCCTGCATTCTCAATGAGCAGCCGGAAATACAGCCAATCTCCCATCTCATCATATTTCCGGGTAGAATTGATCAGGTAATTGTGCCGCAGCACCGTGTATTTCCTGCCATGCGCTCTGCCGTACCGCTTCAGAACACGGGCAGTCGCGGCATCCTCCATTGCCTTCTGTTCCACAAATCCCCCCACTGCCAGAAATACCGAACGCTTCGCCCAGAAGATCCCGCAGTACAGCCCCGTACACCGGAACAATGCCCGGCACATCATATCATTGCACCACAATGGCAGGGAATACCGCTCAAAGCGGATGGGTGCGCCCCCGCCGATATAGTTTCCTGTCGCCAGCAGCTCTGCGATCTCCCGGAGCGTGCCGCGCGTCATGCGGTTATCACAGTCAATGGTCACGATCACTTTGCCGCGTGCTGCCCGAATGCCGGTATTGCGCACACTCGCAATGCACCGGTCTGTATTGGCAAGTACCCTTGCCCCGCATTTCTCCGCGATCTCCTGCGTCCGGTCGGTGCAGCGGTTGCAGACAACGATGATCTCCGCCGTCAGCCCTGCATACTGCGCCGCCGTCCTGACACTATGAATGCACCTGGCTACATAGCGTTCCTCATTATGCGCCGGGATAATGACCGAAAATACCGGATCCTTCATGGCTTCCCCCTCAGCAGCGGCAAAAGAGCTTCGCGGGTATTCTCCGCCCTGCCGGTGATGACCAGCTCCAGAAGTTCCTCCAATTTCGTGCGGATCTGTGCCCCCTGCAAGCCTGCCGCCATCGCATCCTGACCGCCCACAGCCAGCTCCCGCACGGTGCAGCAGAGCTTTTCGTCCTCAATCTGCCGGTACAGCGCTGCCGCCTTTTCCAGTCTGCGGCCGGATTCCGGTTCGCCGCGCTTCTTCGACAGCCGGTCAGATGCAAGCACCTGTAAGAATTCCCCGTACAGCGCCCCGCCCATCAGCCCGTACAGCCGTCTTGCAAGCGGCAGTCTGTCCGGGGTCTTGCGGTGCCATTCGATCAGCAGGCAGATCCGCTCGCGCATCCGGTTGTCACACCGCAGCCGCCGGAGAATCGCATCGGCATACTTCGCGCCAAGCTGTGCATGCCCCTTGAAATGTCCCCCGTCTGTATCCATCGAGAAGCAGTCCGGCTTTGCAATGTCATGCAGCAGCATGGTCAGGCGCAGCTCGGTTTCCGGCGCAATATTGCCCACAGTCCGCGCAATATGCTCCCATACCGTGAAATCATGATGGCGCGTATGCTGCTCGAATCCCACACACGGCGCGACCTCCGGGATCGGCACCGACAGAATATCGGGATAATCCATGAGCACCTGCGTAATGTGCTCCCCCCGCAGCATGCCGCACAGCTCCGTGAAAATGCGCTCGACCGAAATATTGGCCAGATCCGGTGCAGCCGCACGCATGGCGGCATCGGTCTCCGGCTCCGGCTTCAGGCCGAATCTTGCATAAAACCGCATGCCGCGCATGATCCGCAGCGCATCCTCCCGGAACCGGTCAGAGGGCACCCCGACCGCCCGGAGAATGCCTTTTTGCAGATCCTCCGCGCCGCCGAAGGGATCGAGCAGCCCGGTAATGGGGCTGTAGCAGATGGCATTGGTCGTAAAATCGCGGCGGGAAAGATCGTCCATGACATCCTTGGTGAAATCCACCCTTCCCGGATGCCGCGAATCGGTGTAGTCCCCCTCGGTGCGGTAGGTCGTGATCTCGGCTTCATCCTCCCCGAAATGCACGCAGACTGTCCCGAATGCCTTGCCGTAATATTTGCAGTGCTCCTCACCGAAAATGCCGATGATCTCATCCGGCAGCGCATCGGTGGTAATATCGTAATCATGCGGCGCAATGCCCGAAAGTGCATCTCTCACGCATCCGCCGACCAGGTATGCTTCAAATCCGTGATCCACAAGGGTGCGCATCATCGTTTCCACGCCCTGCGGGATCGGGATTGTTACCTCCATTTTTTCCTCCTTTTCTGAATGGGGGACAATCAGGTGCGGTTAGGTCCTCGCAAAAAACTTGTCGCAAGCTCCGGCGTTTTTTACGAGGGGCACCTGATTTTCCC
>CACZPI010000149.1 GCA_902783005.1 uncultured Ruminococcus sp.
CACCTCGACCAGAAAAAGCTCGATTATCTCTATACGGGTAAAGAGAACCGGGACAAATCGCAGAATTACGGACTGAATTTCTCGGATATGGATTTTCTCAGAGAGTTTACGGGGGTGTCTTATCAGGAGATGTTGACGGGGATACCCTCATAAACCTTCACATGATTGAATAGAAGTACATTTTGACGAAATCGAATGATAGTCAGTCTCTTGATTTTTAACTCTGATTATGCTAAAATAATCTGTAGGAGGTGACCCCTGTGCTAAAAATCGCCATCGTAGATGATGAGCCATCCTTCATCACGCACATGACAAAGTTGCTAACCGATCTGTTTGCTCGGCAGAGCTTTGAGGTCACATTCACTGCATTTTCCAATGCTGCCTCATGCCTCGCTGCACATGAACGATCGCCTTTCGATGTGCTGTTTCTGGATATTGACATACCGGATATGTCCGGCATTCAGTTAGCCTCCTGCTTACGCAGCGGCGGCTCGGAGGCTGCGATCCTCTTTGTGTCTGCCCACAGTCACTTTGTCTATAAATCCATCCACTATGCGCCGTTCCGGTTTATCCGCAAGGATTATCTGGAATCGGAAACCGCAGAAGCGGTAGAAGCGCTGTGCCGCCGCTTTCAGCAAAGCAAGCATCAGATCACATTGGACACATCCGGCGGTACGATCATGAAACTGAATCTATCCGAGATCGTGTGCTTCTTTGCGATGCAGCACAGCATATTCCTCTACAATGCAGATAAGGAAACCATCGAGCTTGCACACCGCACCTATACAATGGAAAAGCTGGAGGAGCTGACAGCACCCTACGGCTTTATGCGCACCCATAAAGCGTGGCTGCTCAGTCCTCGGTTCATCTATCAGATCGGGACGGACACGATCACGCTGGTGTCCGAGGTTTCCAAGAACGAACATGATGAGATACCCATGAGCCGCCGCAGGGCTGCGCAAATGCGGGAGCAGTTCCGTACCTATCTGCGAAGGGAGGGACTGCTGTGACTGCATTTACTGTGGAGCTCGCTGCCATTCTGATCGAGTGCTTCTTATTTACAAGATTATTCGTCAAATATTTCGGCTATCGCTCCGAAGCCCATACATCACTGAAAACCGTCGTGCTGTTCTCTGCACTGGTGGGGATGGATGCACTGGAAACCTTTGTGCTGCATACCGGCGTGTTTGTGGAGTTATGGTATCTTGCCATTGTATTTACCTTCTCCGTCCTGTTTCTGCGGGGCAGTCCGGGCGAACAGTTCATTATGATCTTTGTCAGCTATGCCCTTCTCTACATTGCATCGGAATCGGTCTATTTTCTGATACGTCTGCTCCCCTTGCCGCCCGATGCACAGGACGGGAATCTGCTGCTGCGTGTCCTGCTGATCTTGCTTGCGAAATCCATTCAATTCCTGTTCTATGAGTTATTTCTCCATGTACACAAAAACCGGGAGATGCACTTCAACAGACAGGAGTGGAGCATCACCGTGATTTCAATTGCTGTGACACTTTTCATGGATATGGCGGCGCATTCTGTTCTGCAGGGGGAACAGCAAGGAACGCTTCTGATCGTGCTGATGCCGGTATCCTCCTGCGTTATGACCATTTTTCTGCTGCTGTTCATGCAGAAGCTACACAACGCAAGGCTGCATGAAATGGAAGGCGAAATGCTTGCCCTGCAATTGCAGATGCAGCAGAAGGAGCTGTCGCAGCTCGGGGCGCAGTATCAGGAATTATCAATTTTGCGGCATGATTACAAGAACCAGATACTTTGTATTCAAGAGCTGTTAGAGGAACATGACCTGCCGAAAGCCAGGGACTATGTATCGCAGCTCACAAAAGAGAAATTCGGCGGCATTTCGACACATATCGAGTGTTCCCGTGCCGTTGTCAAGGCGGTGGTGAATGTCAAGATCAGCGAAGCGGCACAGCATCGCATTCCGGTGTCCTGCCGTATCACCGTTCCCATTCCGGAGAATATGGAATACGACATCAGCATGATTCTCTCCAACCTGTTTGACAATGCGATAGAAGCAAGTCAGCACACAGACGAACCCAATATCATCCTCTCCATTTCCGCTGTCGGCGGGTATCTCTATCTTGTGATGAAAAACACGATCAGAGAGCCGGTGCTGACTGACAGCAGCCGTCCGGAAACGACCAAAGCCGACCGCACCCTGCACGGATGGGGCTTAAAGTCTGTTTCCGGCATTGCCCGGCGGCATGGCGGTGAGCTGTCTGTCCATGCGGAAAACGGGCAGTTCGTTGCCGAGGTATCGCTTGCAATGTAATAAAAAAGAGACTGTTTCGTATCTGGAAACAGTCGGATTTTCGAGCAGATTTTCGTCCTGACGACGAACGTCCGACGCAGGAATACTTGATGTATTTCAAGGAGGACGGGCTAAGTCAGGGCGGAAAGATGCCGAAAAGACGGCTGTTGGAAGATACGAAACAGGCTCTAACCCCCCTGTTACCGTTTGGTGTCGTAGGACGACCGTTCGGTGCAGGGGGACTTGTTTTGCCATTTTGACTGTGCTACAATGGAGAAAACGAGGGAAATTCTCTCACAGAAAGGATGAGCTAACATGAAATACAAACACATTTTTGCAATGCTTGCCGCTGTTTGCATTCTGTTCCAGACAGGCTGCTATCCGGGCGATGCTTCGCCTGCGGATTCCTCCGCAAGCAGTTCCGACAGCAGCGCCCCCTCCGAAGCTGCCGCTGTTCAGTCTGACAATGAAAAGCTGCATATCCAGATCACGGAGGAGCAGATCA
>CACZPI010000150.1 GCA_902783005.1 uncultured Ruminococcus sp.
CCGACCGTCGGCTCGTCCAGGATCAGCACCGGCGGATTGCCGATGAGTGCCTGTGCCAGGCCGACACGCTGCTTGTAGCCCTTGGAAAGGTTCTTGATGAGACGGTTCTCTACGTCCTTGATCTTGCACAGCGTCATGACGTCCTTCATATGGGAACGGCGCGGGAGCTTGCATTTTTTCAGGTCAAAGACGAAATTGAGATAGCTCTTGACGGTCATGTCCAGATACAGCGGCGGGATCTCCGGGAGATAGCCGATGTAGGACTTGGCCTTGATGGGATCCTCGAGAATGTCCACGCCGTTGATGAGCGCCTGTCCGGACGTCGAGGAAATGTAGCCGGTGAGCATGTTCATGGTCGTGGACTTGCCGGCGCCGTTCGGGCCGAGAAATCCGAGGATCTGCCCGTCCTCCACGGTAAAGCTGATGTTGTCCACGGCTTTTTTGTCACCGTAATGCTTTGTCAGATTTCTGACTTCGATCATGGAAGCCGTAACCTCCTTATTAGAATTCGGCACAGTAAGCCTGGTGCCGTACAGAGTCCAGTATAGACCCCTTATGTGTTGAATTCGTGATAGCTCTTTGAAAGCTGTCTGCGCACGATCAGATCACGGTTCATCTGGTCGATGAGCGCATCGAGATCGTCGAATTTCTGCTCCTCGCGCAGCATTTTCGTCAGCACGACCTCAATGGTCTGTCCGTAGAGATCACCGGCATAGTCGATGATGTGCGTTTCTGCGACCGGCATGCCGTCATAATCCACCGTCGGCTTGACACCGATGTTGGTAACAGACATGAACCATCCCTCCGGCGTCTTTGTCTCCGAAGCGTACACGCCGTATTTCGGCACAAGCTGGCCGCTCTGATAGGGCTGGTTGATGGTCGGGAAGCTCATGGACGTACCGAGATGCGCCCCGTGAACGACCTCCTGCCGCAGCAGATAGGGGCTGCCGAGGAGAAGATTGGCCTTGTTCAGGTCGCCTGCCGCCAGCAGCTCCCGGATCTCCGTGGAGGAGACCGTCACACCGCCGACGCGGACATCATTGATGACCTCGACCGTAAAGCCGCACTGCTCTCCGAGCCGCTGCAGATCCTGGACATCCCACCGGGCACCGCGGCCGAAATGAAAATCACTGCCGCAGCAGACATAGCCTGCATTCATGCGCTCACAGAGGATGTTGCGGACGAAATCCTCGCCCGTCATTTCGCATACGATCTCAAACGGCGGCGCCAGCACACGCTCAATGCCGCACTGATTTTCCAGCATCCAGATCTTCAGATCCGTCGGATAGATGTATCCGGCAGCCTGCTTGCTCTCTGCCATCTCTGACTGGAATGAAAATGCCGACGGCACCATGCCGTTCTTTTTCTGCCTGCACGCTGCCTGCAATACGGCGCGGTGTCCTTCATGCACACCGTCAAACAGTCCGAGTGCGACTGCCGTCTGCTTCTGCATACCCACAAGCGTCACCTCCTTTGTATCGTTGGAATTCGTTTCTCAATTTGTCTGATCCGGTTCGCGGAGATTGCGCTCCACACGCAGCACGCCTGCTTCCCGGTCGGGATACGCCGTGCCGAGGAAGCCCTCCGGATCGCCGTAAACGGCATACCGCTGCGGTTCCCCACCGGAATGCCCCTGCCCGATCTGATCGAGGGTGAGCTTCACGCCGTTGCGGTAGAGCCGGGTCTGTTCCCGGTTCAGATGAATCTGTGCAAGGCCGGAAAATGCCTGCGCGATCGGAATGAGCAGCTCCTCTGCGCGGCCAAGATCCGCCGCCTGCTGCACCTCCTCGATCGAATGGCACTGCATGACCGGAAATCCGCATGCCTGCGTCCGCCGCAGCCCGGTCATCACCGCGCCGCAGCCGAGGGTCTGTCCCATATCATGCAGCAGCGTCCGGACATAGGTGCCCTTGCCGCAGAAGATCTCTGCGCTGCCTGCACCCGTGTGCGGATCATACCGGAGGATGCGCACGGAATAGACCTGCGCCGGTCTTGGCGTCCGCTCTGCGGTCTTCCCCTCGCGGGCAAGCTCATAGAGCTTCTTGCCGCCGACCTTGACTGCCGAATACATCGGCGGGAGCTGTAAGATGTCCCCCTGCGGGATCGCCGCAAGAAGCTGCGCTTCCGACAGGACAGGGAATGCCGACTGCCGCAGTACGGTGCCGGTGCTGTCCTGGGTATCGGTTTCCGTGCCAAGCTGGAATTCTGCCTGGTAGGCCTTATCCTCCGTCGGCAGGATGCCGCATGCCTTCGTGGCGCAGCCGACAAATACCGGCAGCACACCGGTCGCCATCGGATCGAGCGTTCCGGCATGGCCGAGGCGGCGGGTCTTCAGGATCCCGCGCAGCTTGCCGATCACATCGAAGGACGTCCAGCCGGCGGGCTTGTCGATCAGCAGGATGCCGTTCATAATGCCGCCTCCACAGCCGCGATGAGCTGACTGCGCACCTCATCCGGCGTGCCGGAGAGCGTGCAGCCGGCTGCCTTGATATGGCCGCCGCCGCCGAAGGTCTGACAGATGGCGGAGACATTCACATCCTTTGCCGAACGCAGGGAGATCTTGAATTGTCCCGGCTCGCGCTCGCGCACGGTGATGCCGACCTCGACCCCTTCCGGAGAAAGGGCAAGATTGGCCAGTCCCTCCATGTCGCGTTCGTCCACGCCGTTTTCCCGGCAGATGGCAAGCGTTGCCCAGACGATCGTCACGCGGCCGTCCAGGAAATACTCCATATGCTGGAGCATGGCGATCTCCGCACGGATCTGGCCGGGGGTCTTGACGTCAAACATGGCACGGTTGATCAGGTCGTAGCGCACGGAAGGAAATTCCTCCATGAGATCCGCTGCCGCCCGGAACGTGCCGGCGCCGGTATTGTCAAACTTGAAGCATCCGGTATCGGTTGCCATGCCCGTATAAAGGCACTTGGCGATCTCCTCGGTGAATGTCACGCCCATTTCCCGGTAGACACGGCACAGCACCTCGCATGCCGAGGATGCCCCGGCATCGAGCAGGAGATGTGCAGCGTATTCTCTGTTGGAAATATGGTGGTCAATGCAAAGATCGACCCTGCCGCGGTAGGTTTTCTCCAGATCCCCGAAAAGCGTCTCGTCGGCCACATCGACCGAAATGATGCACTTTGGTGCAAATTCCTCCTCCGGTTCCTCCGGGAGCAAAAATCCGAAGCGCGGCGGAATGGGATCGGCACAAAGAACCTTTGCACGCTTCCCCATCTGCCGCAGAACGGCCTGCAGGGAATAGCCCGAGCCGATGCAGTCCCCGTCCGGGGAGCGGTGGATCAGGATATATGCATCCTCGCAGCTCCGGAGAAACGCCCCGGTCTGCGCGGTGTCCAGACGGATCATGCGTCCTCCTCCCCCTCGGCAGGGGCATCCTGTACGAGGGCATCGAGCTTGCGGGTGACCTCTGCACCGCGGGCAATGGAATCATCCGCGATGAAGTGCAGCTCCGGGCTCTTGCGCATTTTCAGGCGTGCGAACAGCTCGCGGCGGATAAAGCCGGCTGCCGATTTCAGTCCCTTGACGGATTCCTTCGCGTCCTCCGCGCCCTTGAGGCTTGAGACATAGACCTTGCAGTGGGAGCCGTCGCCTGCCAGATCGGTGCGGACGACATAGCACATGCTGCTGACGCGGGGATCCTTGACCTGACGGAAAATATCGGTCAGCTCGCGGTGAATGTCCTCGGCCATACGGTCATTCTTGAAACTAGGCATCCGTGCGCTCCTTCCCATCCTCGGACATGCTGTACTGCTCACCGCCTACAAAGAATACGGCATCCTCGAGCAGACCGGACATCTGTCCGGCATCCGACTCATTATAAGAAAGCAGCTCCTCTGCCGGGATCGGCATGGCCACATCTGCCAGCTCGTCGGTCTCCGGCACTTCGATGGCCGGGCACTGACCGAGCAGGATGCGCTTGACGGATTCAAAGAAGAAAATATCGACGGGGCCGAACTGATCCCAGGCCAGCGCCTCGTCACAGTACTGCAGCATATCCTTGGTGCTCATTCGTTTGTATTCCACGGTTGCAATCCTCCTTTATGATGAAAATGACAGGGATCAGGCAGGCAGCGGTGTCCCGCCTGCTCCCGTTGGTTTGAATTATTCAGGCTGGTACTCTTCCATGATATAGGCTTCGAGAATATCGCCGGTCTTGAGATCGGCAAACTTTTCAAGCGATACGCCGCACTCATAGCCGGAGGCAACCTCCTTGACGGCATCCTTGAAGCGCTGGAGGCCTGCGATCTGGTCGTCTGCCACGATGATACCGTCGCGGACAACGCGGATCTGGCTGTTTCTGGTCAGCTTGCCTTCAAGCACATAGGAGCCTGCAACGGTGCCGACGCTGGAGATCTTGTAGATCTCGCGCACCTCTGCCTTGCCGAGGATGACCTCGCGGTACTTCGGTGCAAGCATGCCCTTCATTGCGGTCGTGATCTCCTCGATGGCATCATAGATGATGCGGTACAGGCGGATATCCACGCCGTCACGCGCTGCACTCTCGGCAGCCACGCTGTCCGGGCGGACATTGAAGCCGACGATGATCGCATTCGACGCATTGGCCAGCATGACGTCGCTCTCCTTGACCGCACCGACGGCAGAATGGATCACGCGCACGCGCACCTCATCATTCGACAGCTTCTCCAGGGAGGTCTTGACAGCCTCGGCGGAGCCCTGTACATCGGCCTTGACGATGATCGGCAGCTCCTTGGTCTGGCCTTCCTCGATCTGGCTGAACAGATTGTCAAGCGTCAGCTTGGTGCTGCTCGACTGGAAGAGCGCTTCCTTCTGCTCGTGCTTTCTCTGCTCCACGAGGGTTCTTGCCAGACGCTCGTCGGCTACCGCATCAAAGATGTCGCCTGCGCTGGGCACTTCATCGAGACCGGTGATCTCGACCGGCACGGACGAGCCTGCCGTCTTGACGGGTTTGCCGTTGTAGTCGGTCATGACGCGCACCTTGCCGACAGTGGTGCCGGCAATGATGATGTCGCCGGTATGCAGCGTGCCCTTCTGGACGAGCAGCGTCGCGATCGGGCCGCGGCCCTTGTCCAGACGCGCCTCAATGACGGTACCCTTGGCCAGGCGGTCGGGATTTGCCGTCAGCTCCTTGACCTCGGCAACGAGGAGGATATTCTCCAGCAGATCCTCAATGCCCATGCCGGTCTTGGCGGATACCGGAATGCAGATCGTATCGCCGCCCCATTCCTCGCAGACCAGACCGTATTCGGTGAGCTGCTGGAGGACTCTGTCGGGGTTGGCCGCTTCCTTATCCATCTTGTTGATGGCAACAATGACGGTCGTGCCGGCTGCCTTGGCGTGGTTGATGGACTCAACAGTCTGCGGCATGATGCCGTCGTCGGCAGCAACAACGAGAATGGCAATATCCGTGATATTCGCACCGCGGGCACGCATGGAGGTGAAGGCCTCATGGCCGGGGGTGTCCAGGAAGGTGATGAGGTTGCCGTCCACCTCCACCTGATAGGCGCCGATGGCCTGGGTGATGCCGCCGGCCTCTCCCGCCGCCACATGGCTGGAGCGGACGTAGTCCAGCAGGCTGGTCTTGCCGTGGTCCACGTGGCCCATGACCACCACCACCGGGGGCCGGAGCTCCAGCTCGTCCGCGGTGTCCACGTGGTCG
>CACZPI010000151.1 GCA_902783005.1 uncultured Ruminococcus sp.
AAGCAGGAGTTCTCAGAGGGTGCAACCCTCTGAGCGCCCGGAGTCCAGAGGCCGCGGCGAGGCGGCCTCTGGTGGGGGGCACCAGGAAATTCTCAATTATAGAGAAACCCGAATGGGGGGCGAAGCCCCCCACAACAAGCTCTCGACATTAAAATCCCCCCACACCTATTCCTCAGAAGAAAACTCCCTTCGTTTCTCGAAGAAGAACCGGAGAAACCTCCGGATCGTCTCCTCCCCGCGGGAGAGCGTGCGGGTGACGGTGGAGGGATTGACCCCCATCTGCCGGGCGATCTCGGATTTGCCCAGACCGTCGTAGTAATACAGCAGGATGGCCTGACGCTGCCGGGGTGTCAGCTCCGTGGCAATGACATCACGCAGCACCCTTCGGGCAATGGCCATTTGTTCCCGGTTCGTCGATTCCTCCTGCATCAGGCTCCTGATATAGCCCCTGTCGAATTCCAGCGCTTCTTCCGATACGCGTCCTGCCATCTAATCCCTCCGTACTGATTCCCAGCCGCTCCCGCAGCGTCATGATGGTGTGCAAAAGCTCTGAAAGCTCCGTTCGCAGCATCATCCGGCGGTATTCGAGCGTCTCCCGCTCCTCCGTCTGCAATGCAGCTCCATGCAGAATGGCCTCGATCTCCTGAACCCGTCCGAGCAGCAGCACCCGGCTGTGCTCATATTCCTGCAGCATACGATACATGCGATTGACCTCCTCTGTGTTGTAATGAGAATGTATGTTCGATATTTGGCGGCGAAGAAGAACATCCCTGCGACAGGCCGGGGCGAAGGCACGGACGCGGTTCCCGGGGCGTGGGATCTGCGCTGTGAATTACCTATCAAGAACGGATGTTCTGTTTTATATTCTACACCACTTTTCCGATTTTGTCAAGGAGGAATCTGACCGATGTTCCCGAAACGATACATTACCGAATTTCTGCAAAGCTATGCCGCATCCGGCATGATCCGCGCCCACATGCCCGGCCACAAGGGAAAATGCATTCAGCCATTCCCGGAAAATGCCTATGCATGGGACATTACCGAGATTGACGGCGCCGACAGCCTCTTTGAAGCCGACGGCATCCTCCGCGATTCCGAAAGGCAGACGACGGCGATCTGGGGCAGCGGGGACTGCTGTTACAGCGCGGGCGGATCGACTTTGTGCATTCAGGCGATGCTGGCACGGATGCAGGCGGAAGGGCGCACGGTGATCGCAGCAAGAACGGTTCACCGGGCATTTCTCAATGCCTGTGCGCTGCTGGATCTGGAGGTGCGCTGGGTCATGCCGCGTACAGGCGGGGTGATCTGCGGCAGCTATGCGCCGGCGGATTTCGGGGACGCCCTGGAAGCGGCAAGGCGCCGGGGAGAACGCACCTGCGTCTATGTGACAAGCCCCGATTACACCGGGCAGCTCATGGATCTGCGGGCGCTCGCAGCGGTTTGTCATGCCTGTGACGCGCCGCTGCTCGTGGACAATGCGCATGGGGCACATCTGGCATTTCTCCCGGAAAACCGGCATCCGATGGCGCTGGGGGCAGATTACTGCTGTGATTCGTTCCACAAGATGCTCCCTTCCCTGACCGGGGCGGCGGTGCTGCATACCCGGAAGCCGGGACAGGCTGCGGAAATGAAGCAGTATATGCAGCTTTTCGGCTCGACCAGCCCTTCCTATCTGATCTTGCAGTCCATTGAGCAGGCGGCGGTCTGGGCGGCGCAGGACGGCGTGGCATGCATCCGGCAGGCAGCGGAGGAAGCGCAGACCTTGCGGGGGGCATTGCCGGGGTATCGCTTTCTTGGGCAGGATCCGCTGCATCTGAGCATGGCCTGTGACGGGAATGCGATGGCGCAGGCGCTCCGGGGGCGCGGGATCGAATGCGAATATGCAGACAAGACCTGCATTGTCCTGCTGCTCTCCCCGATGACAGAGAATGCTCAGTGGCAGCGGATCGGGGATGCGCTGCGGGAGATCAGGGCGGAGCCTGCCGCTGAAATGCCGGCATTGCCCCCGCTGCCGGAGCGCGTGTGCAGCATCCGGGAGGGTGCGCTGCATCCGTGGGAAACGGTGCCGCTTGCAAAGGCGCCCGGGCGCATCTGCGGGCCGGTGCAGGTGCCTTGTCCCCCGGCAGTCCCGGTGCTGGTCAGCGGCGAGCGGATCACGGCGGAATGGGCTTCGGTGCTTGCATTCTACGGGATCCGGGAATGTGCGGTGATGAAATGACGGAATGCAGAAAGCCCTTGCATTCCTGCCGTCCCAGCTGTTAAGGGGGCGTGGGGGCGAAGCCCCCACACATAGAACCCCCTCCCCGCGTGCGGGGAGGGGGCAGGGGGAGGGGCGGCTCAGCAGTACACCTCCCCTGAAAACATTTTTCTGAAAAACGCCCTCATTTTGACAAGTCCCTTGATTTCCGGGCGCTTCTGTAGTATAATAAGATCACAGAAAGGATGTGTCTCCCGCCATGCAAAAAAGACGAATTTCGGAATATGTACTCTATTTCTGGGTCTATGCCGTAATCGGCTGGATCTATGAGGTCGTGCTGGAAACCTTCATTTACCGGTGGGGATTCCGCAACAGAGGGGTGCTCTTCGGGCCGTGGCTGCCGGTGTACGGCTTCGGCGCCGTGCTGTTTCTGCTGCTGTGGTACCGCCTGATCCGCGGAAAGCCCCTGAAACACAAGCTGCTCATGCTCCCCGTGATCTTCCTGGCGACCATGGGCACCGCCACACTGACCGAGCTTCTCACAAGCTACCTCCTCGAATGGACGACCGGCTCCTGGCCGTGGCAGACCTATGCCGATTATCCGATCAATTTCCAGGCGCGGATCGCCCTGAATCCCAGCGTCCGCTTCGGGCTCGGCGGGATCCTCTTCCTCTACGGCATCCAGCCCCTCCTCGATAAGCTCACCGCCCGGATGTCTGACCGCACCGTGAACATGACCGCCGTCTCCATTGCCGTCATCCTTGTATTGGATTTCGTCGCTTCGGTCTTCCTCCGGTGAGTGAAAGTCCCGGAATTTCAACATTTCGTATAATCCGGCGTTTCTTTAACGATTTCGCCCCGGAAGTTTTCAACAGTGATAACAATGTGTAATAATATCGACTGCAATATTTGTAGCAAATGTCAATTGCACTATGGGCAAAAATCGGGTATAATGGATGTATGGGACTGTTCCCCTGACAGGGGAACTGTGTACGTTTGACGGATTCATACTGCGATATGAAGATCTGAGAAGAAAGGAGTGGCATCCCGTATGAAACAGGGGATGCAAAATGATTATGGCTATTACAGATTCGATCGAAGAGCGCAATTTCAAGAAGATGTTCAGCGAGAGACTTCAGGCGAAGTTCTCTGTCTCGCCCGACGAGGCATCCGACCAGCAGGTGTATGAGGTGATCTCCTCGCTCGTGGTCGAGTACCTCAAGCAGAAGCGCCGCAAGTTCATCAACGGCGTGCATTCCGCCGGCCGCAAGCAGGTGTATTACCTGTCGATGGAGTTCCTGATGGGACGCTCCCTCAAGACCAGCCTGTACAACCTGGGCATGGCTGAATATGTCAAGGAAATGCTGGAGGATTTCAAGATCAATATTGACAAGATCTATGAATGTGAGCCCGATGCCGGCCTCGGCAACGGCGGCCTCGGCAGACTGGCTGCCTGCTACCTCGACGGCATGGCAACGATGGGACTGCCGTGCATGGGACATTCCATCTGCTATGAGTACGGTATCTTCAAGCAGAAGATCGAGGACGGCTGGCAGACCGAGCTTCCCGACAACTGGCTCCCCGGCGGCTCCGTATGGCTCGATCCCAAGCCGGAGAAGGCCATCGAGGTGCATTTCGAGGGCGAGCTGAAGGAGTACTGGGACCACGAGTACCACAACATCTCCCACATCAATTACAATACCGTTCTGGCTACCCCGATGGATATGTATGTCTCCGGCTACGATTCCCCCGGTGTGTCCGTGCTGCGTCTGTGGTCGGCCAAGGCGCCCTCCTTCAACATGGAGCTGTTCAACAAGGGACAGTACCAGCAGGCACTCGGCCAGAATGCCATGGCAAACGCCATCTCCAAGATCCTCTACCCGAATGACAATATGGCAGAGGGCAAGAGCCTGCGTCTGCGCCAGCAGTATTTCCTGTGCGCTGCCGCAGTAGGCGACATTGTCAACAACCACATGAATGTCTACGGCACCCTCGACAATCTCCATGAGAAGGTCGCCATTCATATCAATGACACCCATCCGACCCTCGCCATTCCGGAGCTGATGCGCATTCTGCTCGATGACTGCGGCTACGGCTGGGAGAAGGCATGGCACATCGTGACCAATACCTTTGCCTACACCAACCACACCGTCATGGCAGAGGCACTCGAGAAGTGGGATGTCAACATGTTCAAGCAGATCATCCCGCGGATCTTCCAGATCATCGTGGAGATCAACAACCGCTACTGTGCATCCCTCATGGAGCGCAACGGCGGCGATTCCGCCAAGACCACCAGAATGTCCATCATCAAGGACAACACCATCCACATGGCGACCCTCTGCGTGGTAGCTTCCCACAGCGTCAACGGCGTATCCAAGCTGCATTCCGAGATCATCAAGACCGAGGTCTTCGCAGACGAGGCCAAGGATACCCCGCACAAGTTCAAGAATGTCACCAACGGCATTGCCTACCGCAGATGGCTGTACCAGTCCAATCCCGGCCTGACCCAGCTTCTGCGCGACAAGATCGGTGACGGCTTCCTGCGCGATGCCGCCGAGCTCTCCAAGCTCACGGTATTTGCCGACGACGAGGAGACCCTGGGGCGCATCATGGACGTCAAGTACGAGAACAAGAAGCGCTTCGCGCATTATGTAAAGCACCACACCAGAAGCGGTGCGATCCTCAACCCGGATTCCATCTTCGATGTTCAGGTCAAGCGCCTGCATGAGTACAAGCGCCAGCACCTCAATGTCATGAACATCCTGGCAGAATACAACTACCTGCTGGCCAATCCCGATGCCGAATTCACGCCCAAGACCTATATCTTCGCGGCAAAGGCTGCCCCGGGCTACTACCTGGCCAAGCAGATCATCAAGCTGATCTGGGCGATCGGTGAGGAGATCCGCAAGAACCCGCGCATTTCCGACAAGCTGGCCGTTCACTTCATCGAAAATTACAGCGTTTCGCTCTCCGAGCTGCTGATGCCGGCTGCGGACATCTCCGAGCAGATCTCCCTGGCAGGCACCGAGGCCTCCGGTACGGGCAACATGAAGCTGATGCTCAACGGCGCTGTCACCCTCGGCACCCTCGACGGCGCGAATGTCGAGATCCGCGATGCTGTCGGTGATGACAACATCATCATCTTCGGTATGCGCGCCGAGGAGGTTGCCGGCCGCAAGTACAACTACAATCCGGAGCAGCTCTACAACGAGAACCAGACGATCCGCGACTGCATCAACCGCATGTACCACGGCATCAACGGCTGCACCTTCGAGCAGGTGGCAGATTCCCTCAAGAATACCGATCCGTATATGGTTCTGGCCGACTTCGAGGACTACCGCAGGGCACAGGCGCTCTCGACCGAGATCTACAACGATCAGAAGCGCTGGGCTAAGATGTCCCTCATGAACACCGCCGGTGCCGGCATCTTCTCCGCAGACCGCAGCGTCAGCGACTACGCCCGCGACATCTGGGGACTGTAATTCGCGCATTTCTTTCCCGGAAAGCGTGCTGATACGAGAGTTTCGGCACGCTTTCCTTGCAGCCTGGGGTGATAGAAAATCTATCACCGGATACCTGCGATACCAAATCTCATTTTTCATGTTTCTGGGAGGAAAATCATGAGCCACCTGTATGATAGCTGGGATCCCAATTTCAAAACGCCCTTCGGCGCGGTGAAAAAGGAAAAGATCTGCTTTTTCAACCTTCGTCTCCCCAAGGAGCTGCAGCCGGATTATCCGCCGGTGCTGGTGCTGTTCCGTCCCGGGTTCAAGGAACGGTTTATCAACCTGTACCGGATCCGGGAGGAGGAGGACTGCATTGTCTGGGGATGCGGCTACATGCCGAAGTATGTCGGCGTGCATTACTATTACTTTGCCTATACCGTGAACCGCCAGCGCTTCTACATCAAGCGCGTTTCCGGGCACATCGGCAACCTCAATGACGGGGATCTCTTCCAGCTGACCGTCTATGACGAGGATTTCAGGACACCGGATTTCCTCAAGGGCGGCATTATGTATCAGATCTTCCCCGACCGCTTCGCAAAATCGGGGGAGACACACGGGGACATTCCCTACGGCCGCGTGATCCGCGAGGAATGGGGTGCCACGCCCTGGTACCGTCCGGATGAGCACGGGCATGTGTGGAATAATGACTATTTCGGCGGCGATCTCAAGGGCATCGAGGAAAAGCTCCCGTATCTGGCAGATCTCGGCGTCACCTGCATCTACCTCAATCCCATTTTCGAGAGCCATGAGAACCACCGCTACAACACGGCCAATTACCGCAATGTAGATCCCCTGCTCGGCACGAACGAGGATTTCCGGCATCTGTGTCAGGAGGCGCGGGATTACGGCATTTCGATCATTCTCGACGGCGTGTTCTCCCATACGGGCGCGGATTCGATCTATTTCAACAAATTCGGGCGGTACGATACGGTCGGCGCCTACCAGTCGAAGGATTCCCCCTATTATCCGTGGTATACCTTCGACGAATACCCGGACCGCTATGAAGCATGGTGGGGCATTGACACCCTCCCGAATGTGCAGGAGACGAATCCGGACTATCTGAATTACATCTGCGGTGAGGGCGGCGTGCTGGAATACTGGCTTTCCCTGGGTGCAGCGGGCTTCCGGCTGGATGTAGCCGACGAGCTGCCGGACAAATTCCTGACTGCGCTGCGCACCCGTGTCAAGGCCTGCGGCGAGGACAACATCGTCATTGGTGAGGTCTGGGAGGATGCCTCCAACAAGGAGGCCTACGGCCAGAAGCGCCGGTATCTGCTGGGCGACCAGCTTGATTCCGTGATGAACTATCCGTTCCGTGAGGCGATCATCAATTTCATCAAGGGCATGTCGAGCCGTGATTTCGAGCTGGGCATCATGACGATCGTGGAGAATTACCCGAAGGAATCGCTCGATGTACTGATGAATTTCGTATCCACGCATGACATTGAGCGTGCGATCAACCGCTTTGGCGGCGAGAGCTGCGACGACAAGTCGAAGGACTGGATGGCAGAGCGCTACCTCAATGACCATGAATACTGGCTGGGCAAATCCCGCCTGAAGGCTGCCACGGCGCTGATGTTCTTCCTGCCGGGTGTCCCGTCGATCTATTACGGCGACGAAGCGGGCTTGCAGGGGTACAAGGATCCTTTCAACCGCCGGTGCTATCCGTGGGGGCGTGAGGATCAGGATTTGATTGCATTCCACAAGGAGGTCGGCCGCATCCGCAAGGCCTACAAGGTCTTCCGCAACGGACGCATCCGGTTTTTCCGCACGCCGGAGGATGTGGTGGCATTTGCGCGGTACCACAAGAGCGCGGGTGTTTCGGTGCAGATCTATGTGAACCGGAGCGACCAGGAGCGCTGTGTGGAGCTCGAACACATCACGGACACCTATGCGGTGGAGCGTGTCGAGCACGGCCGTCTTGAAGGCAATACCGTCCATATTGAGCCGTTCGGCTATACGGTGGTTGTGACCAGAGATACCACAAAGATTTGAATTTTGCAATCAAAAAAGCTCCGGATCCGCTCCGGAGCTTTTCTCATTCACCAAGAATTTTGGGGGCTTCTCTGTTTTCCGCTTCCTCGCGCTGCCGCCGGCGGGTGATGCGCCATTCCCTTGCATCGTCATTGACCAGATTCCAGACCGCCAGCACAAGCAGCAGGAAGGCCGGAAGCAGGATCGGCAGCAGGCGGTCACGGTAGAGCTCGCTGACCGGCTGCATGGATTCCCCGATGCCGGAAAAATGCGCATCTGCATACCCGCAGAAGCGGTACAGCGCGACCATGCAGCAGGCGGCGCCCAGCACCGCACCGCAGAGGGCAGGCAGATTGCAGACCTGACGCTTCGCCGCCATGCCAAGGAGCCCGGCAAGCGTGCCGAGCAGCAGCAGCACCGCCCCGGCATACATCCACCCGGCCAGCGTGGAAAAAACGGCCGGATAATTGCCCTGGCGGACATTGTAGCTCCATCCCGCCGCGCTCATCAGCGCCATGAATCCGGGATAGATCAGCGCCGTGACAGCCGTGAGAACGGCAAGGATGCGGCGGAGGATTCTGGATGTTCTTTTCATAATTACCTCTTTTTATGGATAGGATTTTGCACTGATAATCTGCCCCTTGGCTGTCCATCCTATGAATGTATGCAGCACGCGCTGCATGCAGAAAGTAGGTGGCATATGCTGACAATTTTCAAAAAGATCACGGCAGTCCTTGCCGCGCTGCTCCTGCCGGGAACGGCTGCGGCGGCGCTCTGGTACAGTGCAAGGCTTGCCGACAGCTACACGGCACCGCCGGGGCATTCCCTGGCGCTGCACACGGCGCTTCCGATCCGGGCAGTGCCGGTGACGCCTTTGGTGCAGACCGCAGCGGCCTCGGGCATGCAGACCGCGCAGCTTCGTCTGTTTGGTATGATTCCCATTAAAACGGTCAATATGCAGAGCGCGGACACGGTCTGGCTGGTGCCGTCGGGGGAGCCTTTCGGCTGCCGGATGCTGATGGACGGGATCATGGTGATCGGATTCGGGGAGGTATTCTCCCCGGAAGGCAAGTGCTGTCCGGGTGCTTCCTGCGGCTTGCAGGAGGGCGACATCATCCGCAGCGCGGGAGCGCAGGAGATCACCTGTACGGAGGATTTCCGGGAGCAGGCAGCTTCCGGGGAGCCGATGGCGCTGACGGTGATCCGGGGCGAGGAGGCGCTGGATGTGACGCTCGAACCCGCCTGGTCAGTCACGGAGCAATGCTGGCAGACCGGGCTGTGGGTGCGTGACAGCACGGCGGGCATCGGGACAATGACCTTCTATGATCCGGCGGGGCAGCGCTTCGGCGGCCTTGGCCATCCGATCTGCGACCCGGACACGGGAATGCGCATTCCGCTGGCATCGGGGGAAGCCGACCGGGTGACGGTCAGCGGCGCAGTGCGCGGTGCAGCGGGAGCGCCGGGATGCCTGCAAGGCTATTTTGCGGCGCAGTCCCCGATCGGCACGCTGGAATGCAACACGGGCTGCGGGGTATTCGGAACGCTTGCGATGCAGCCGGCGGGGGAGGCGATCCCGATGGCCTGGAAGCAGGAGGTCACGCAGGGAGATGCGGTCATGCTGACAACGGTCGAGGGCTCCGTTCCGCGGCCGTATACGGTGCGCATTGAGGCGATCGACTACCGGTCGGACACGCAGAATCTCGTGATCGAGGTGACGGATCCGGCACTCCTTGAGCAGACCGGCGGCATCGTGCAGGGCATGAGCGGCTCTCCCCTCATCCAGAACGGCAGGCTTGTCGGGGCTGTTACCCATGTGTTTGTGCGGGATCCCGCAAGGGGATACGGGGTGTTTGCGGAGAATATGGTTTCTTCTCTTTTGACGTAGCAGTTTTTTTGGGGGGCTTCGCCCCCCACAACAAGCCCCCAGAATTTGCAATTACTGATTCTTCTGATAAATCAGATACAACCCCTTCAGCAGGAGGTCATCATCCAGGGTGATCTCCCTCTTACACAGGGGTGTGATCGACGAGGCAAGGCCGCCGGTGGCGACAACGGCGCACGGAGCGCCGATCTCCTCCTCAATGCGTTCGATCATGCCGTCGAGGGCGCAGGCATTGGCGATCATCAGGCCGGATTTCATGCAATCGACCGTATTCGTACCGATCACATGCTTCGGCGCTTCAAAGGCGATCTTCGGAAGCTGCGCCGCACGCCCGGCAAGCGCATCCATCGACACCGCAGCGCCCGTCATGATGACGCCGCCCCGGTAGCGCTTCTTCTCGTCAATGACCGACAGCGTCGTGGCCGTTCCCATGTCAATGATGATCAGCGGCAGGGAATATTCCGCAATGCCCGCCACGGCATCGACTACCAGATCGCTGCCAAGCTGCGCGGGATTGTCAATGGTGATCGAAAGCCCGGTCTTGATCCCCGGCCCCACGACCATCGCATCACAGCCGATGTATTTCTTGACCGCCTGCCGCAGCGTATTCGTCACGCTCGGCACCACCGACGAAATGATCGCCGCATGGATGCTGCCCGGGCCGATGTGGTAAATGTCAAGCGCCATCCGGATCCGGGTGGCGTATTCCAGATCCGTCGCCTGCGCATTCGTCGAAACGCGCTCCCGGAACAGGATCTTGCTGCCGTCGAAGCAGCCCAGTACAATATTCGTATTTCCGACATCAAGTGCTAATAACATATGCTTCTCCTTTGGTTTTGTCAGGAACGGATCATTCATCCCCGCCTTGCAAATTCTGTTAATTCCGCCGCCATCAAAGCGCCTGTCATCCACAGTGCCGAGCCGAATGCCAGCACCAGCGCATTGCCGATGCCGCGTGCCAGATCGTCCCGGATTTTCCGGGCATCCGGACGCGCCAGATCATCGCGGAATTTCGTATTGTCCTGCTGCCGGTACCAGAGGAGGCTCCGGATCATCCAGAAAAACGGCACCGGAACGCTCAGAATCACCGTCAGTTCCGCGTAAGGGCGCTCCGACTGCCGCATGGCCAGCAGCACCAGAATGCTCACCGCCGTGAGTGCTGCCCCGAGGATCGTCAGGATCCTGCTCTCCCATCCGGCATTTTCCGGGATGCGGTATTCACAAGGCAGATTGGCAAGCGAACTGCCGTAGTCCCGCTTCTGCGCCGGCACCCCGTAGCCGTAGGCGGCAAGGCGTTTGAAATAGAGCCGCGCTTCGGCATAGGCCAGCCAGAACAGGACGGTCAGGCACGGGGAGATCATCGCCGCCAGATACAGCAGGAGGAATGCCCCGTCCGATAATGGGAGCGATGCCGGGGCAGAATCCAGAAACAGGATCGCCGGCGGCACCGACACCAGGGCAATGCCGCTTGCAATGCACGCCGCGGCCAGCAGGCGTCTGGCATCCCGCCGGTCAAAGGCAATTTTCATCGGATCCCGCCTTCGTGCAAGCAGGCAGACACACAGGATCAGAACGATAATGGCCATCATGCATCCCCCCATGCATTAGCATGCACCCGCAGAAGCGGGTGCAGGGTTTCTGAATGGGTTTACTTGGTCTCTACCGGCAGCGTGACCAGAGAAACCAGACTCTTGAGAATGTACAGCGAATCCGAGCCGTCCACGACCTTGCTGCGGTCAACATCGGCATTGCGCTGTGCAGGCTGCTCAAGCTCCACCATGCCAAGCAGGTTCTTGTTCAGGGTAATGACGTCAAGCAGCTCGACCTTGCCGTTGCAGTCCACATCGCCGTAGGTGATGTTCTCGCCGCCGGTCGGATTCTGGGTCTCTCCGCCGGTCGGTACAGGCGCTTCAATATCCGTGCTGCCTTCGGTGGAGCAGGTCGTTTCCGTGGCCTCCGGCTCCGGTGCATCGGTCGGCAGCTCAAAGTCCGCAGCGTCCGAATCGCCGTTGGCTTCGGTGCCGTCCGGCTCGATGCCGTAATACAGCGTGCCGTTGACATAGACCGGTACATACTTGGTCACGATGCCGTGAACGGTGCCGTCTGCATCCTCGGTGCCCTTCTTGGTGAGCAGCTCGGTGTTGGAGAAATCATTGGTAGCATCCCATCCGCTGCCGTAATCCGGATAGACCAGCGCGAGCAGGATCTCACACTGCTGCATGCCCTCGGAAACCGGGAGCACGGCGCGTCCGTCGGGAAGATTGACCTCGACATAGTAAATGTCACCGGAATACTGCTTGATCCCGGAAATTTCCGCGGGCTTGACGCCTCTGCCGGAATACATGGCAGACTGGTCGCGGTCGCAGCGGACAACGACGTCGGACGGATTCTTGCCGGCGGCCTTCAGCTCGGAGAGATCCATATAATACCGGAAGGAAATGTTGTCCTGCACCCTTGCCGGCCATGCGGAATGGTTCGTGATCTTGAAGGAGATCGTCGCACCCTGCGCGGTAATGCCCTTGTCGGTCACCTCCACGAAGAATTCGGGGCCGTCGTGGGCTTCCTTCTGCGGGAAGGAGGGATCGGACTTGCCGCCGTACTTGTCGAGCATCTTGCAGAGGATGGCCGTATAGCCTGCATTGTAGTCGGTCGCAACCTCATTGTTGATGAAGTTCTGGCGGTCATCGACGTAGCTGCCGTCTTCGGCCGGGCCGCCGACCAGAGCGCCGTAGAGGACATGGCGGTTGGTGACCGGTGTGGCAAGCGCATTCTTCCAGGAGCCGTGTGCCGTGCGGTGGTGGGCATTGATCGGGGAATGGTTGCCGTAGCCGACCACATAGCTGCGATCGTCGGGGTTGTCACCGAGGACGAAATTGATCTGGGTCTCGTAGAAATCCACATAGGCGGAGGTGTCCTGATCGGCCAGCACCGTATCGGATGCAACGGCTGCAATGAATGCCGCAGTTTCCGCATATCTTGCGCAGCCCCAGGTGGTCAGCCAGCGCAGGCCGCCGTCGAGCACCTTGACCTTATTCGTCCAGTAATCGACATGCTTCTTGACATGGCCGATGTAGGTCGGGTCATTGGTATTCTGGGCATACAGGAGCATACCGCCCTGCATGGTGTCGTCCCAGCAGTGACCCCAGGAATATTTCAGCTCCGAGGAGCCGAGCTCGGTGTCAAGATGGGGAATGTAGGAGGCTGCCTTGTCAAGCCAGGCCTTTTCGCCGGTGGCCTTGTACAGCCAGTTCGATGCCCAGAAGAGCTCGTCATAGAAATGGCTGGAGCGGTAGAAGCCGGAGGCATTGGAATCGTTGTAGACGTCGTCGGATCTGGATGCATCTGCCAGCTCGAAGAGGTGCTCGGCAGTTTTCAGGTAGCCTGCACGCTTGGTCTCGTCGATCCTGCCGTCAAGGGCGCAGTAGCCGGCAGCCAGCGCAGCCGCCATGCCGCCGAATACGCAGGAGCAGCCTTCGGAGGCTTCAAGGGTGGCACGCGCCTGCTCATAGGAAGCGCCGGCATCCTCCATGCCGTACTGGTACAGCTCGACAGGACCCCACCAGGTATGGTCGTCGGTGCCGTTGCCGACCTGGAATACGACGGTATCGCCCTTGTCGCAGCGGACGAAATAGTCCATGACGTATTCGAGGTTATTGACGTAATTGGTCATTTCGCCGGCCTGCTCGATGCCGTTGGGGTACTGGTAAAGACCCCAGGCGAGCATGGCGGCGGAATAGGACATGGGGAGATTGAACTTGACATGGTCACCGGCGTCATACCAGCCGCCGTCGATCTCGTCGATGGTGGTGGAATCGGCACGCCATTCGACGCGGTTCCAGTCGGGAAGGTTGCCGGCCTGCTGGCATTCGTAGAAGTACAGGGATTTTTGCAGGGCTTCGGCGTAATCGGGATTGGCAGCGGATGCAGTCAGTGCGGTCTGCGGAAGGCTGCCGGCGGCAGATGTCAGCATCGCGGCAGCCAGAACGGTGCCGAGGATGCGGCGGATGGATCTTTGCATCGTGAAAACTCCTCTCTTGATGGCAGGCATCATAGGCGGGGTGCCTGCTGCATTTACGCGCAGTTGTATGCTGAATCCATTTTACCATAAAACTGCACAAATGTCAAGAAATATTCGGCATCCCGCCCCAGAAAAAGCCCTTCCTTCCGGGAACGGGGCGCACATACAAAAAAGCCCTCCCCATTTGCGGGGAGGGGGCAGGGGGAGGGGCATCTTTCAGCCGATCACCTCATAGGTCATGGCGGCATCGGCCTTGGTGGCATTCTCCGCAATGGCAAGCACGCGCACGCGCACGGCCTTGGCACCCATCTGGATCTCGATGATGTCACCGACCTTCACATCATAGGATGCGCGGGCGATCTTGTCATTGACCAGCACCTTGCCGGCATCGCAGGCCTCATTGGCAATGGTGCGCCGCTTGATGAGGCGGGAATTTTTCAGGTATTTGTCTAAACGCATGGCAGTTCCTTTCCATAGCTGAGCAAGCACCGAAAGCGTTTTCACTTCCGGTGCTTGGGGTTTCTTTACTTCTTGTTGACAGCGTCCTTGAGACCTCTGCCTGCCTTGAAGGCAGGTGCCTTGCCGGCCGGGAGCTGCATGGGCTCGCGGGTGCGCGGATTCAGACAGCGCTTCTGGCTGCGCTCGCGCACGTCAAACGTGCCGAAGCCCGTCAGGACGACCTTGTCACCCTTGGCGAGGGCATCGCGGATGGTGTCGAAGATGAAATTCACATCGTCCTCGGCATCTCTCTTCTTGCGGTCACGGCTCTTGGCATACATTGCGATCAGTTCGGATTTGGTCATTTTCAGTTCCTCCTTGGTTTTGTTCGGAATGCTCATGCATTTCCGTTGTGTCGCTCCGATTCTTTGGCTTCCTCCCAGTAGACATCCAGCTCGGCAAGATTCAGCTCCGGCATGGTTTTCCCGTCTGCAAGGACGCGCTGCTCGGTCGCGGCAAAGCGCTTGATAAATTTGTTGGTGGCTCGTGTGAGAGCCTGTTCTGCGTCAATTCCCAGGTGTCGTGCGGTATTCACGCAGGAGAACAGCAGGTCGCCGAGCTCCTCCTCGATCTCCGCCGTATTCCCCTCGGCCATCGCTGCCTGCAGCTCCGCACGCTCGGCGCGGACGCAGTCGAAGGCATCCTCCGGATTGCTGAAATCCATCCCGGCCTTGGCAGCACGCTTGCCGACCTTCTGTGCGCGTGAGAGCGCGGGAAGGGACTTCGCGACAGCTTCAAGCGTGTCGGTGTAGGTCTCCTGTCCCTTGGTCTCGGCCTTGATGGCATCCCAGTTGTTCAGGACGGTCGCGGTGTCCTCGGCCTTGACATCTCCGAAGACATGGGGGTGACGAATGATGAGCTTCTTGCAGACCTCATCACATACGTCGTCGAAATTGAATGCCTGCTCCTCTTCTGCGAGGGTGCTGTGGAAAACGACCTGCAGCAGCACATCGCCCAGCTCCTCGCGGAGCATATCCATATTCAGCAGGTCGATGGCCTCCACCGCCTCGTAGGCCTCCTCCAGGAAATCATTCCGGATGGAGGTGTGATTCTGCTCCTTGTCCCACGGACACCCGCCCGGAGAACGCAGGAGCTTCATGATCTCACGCAGATCGGAGATGTCGTAGCGCGGCTTCTGCTCATAGTCTACCATGTAGATAACCTCCTGTTGTAAATGGACTTGTTTGCAGGGGACAAAAATCCGTTACCGGATCTCGGACTGTACGAATCCCACCTTGCGGTAGACCTTGCTGAGCAGCCGGGAGGACTGGCGCAGCGCTTCGGTGCCGCAGCGGGTGTAGCATTCCTTGAGATAGGCCTTGTCTGCGATCAGGCGGGCGTATTCCTCACGCACCGGGCGCAGATGGTCTGCGATCGCCTCACCGACTGCCACCTTGAAGGTGCCGTAGCCCTGTCCCTCGAATTCCTTGACGGATTCCTCGATGGTTCTGCCGGTGACGGTCGAATAGATCGTCAGCAGATTGTTGATGCCGTCCTTGCCCTCGGCGTAGACGACCTCGCTGCCGGAGTCGGTCACGGCACGCTTGCACTTGCGGATGATCGTGTCCTTGTCGTCCAGGATCAGAATGACCGCATTCGGATTCGTGTCGGATTTCGACATCTTCTTCGTCGGCTCCTGCAGGCTCATGATCTTCGCGCCGAGCGGCGGAATGTAGCCCTCCGGGATCTTGAAGGTCTCGCCGTAGCGCTGGTTGAAGCGTCTGGCGATCGTTCTGGCAATTTCGAGATGCTGTGTCTGATCCGCACCCACCGGCACAAGGTCGGCATTGTAGATCAGAATGTCTGCTGCCATCAGGACGGGGTAGTCAAACAGGCCGGCATTGATATTGTCCGGATGCTTGGCGCTCTTGTCCTTGAACTGGGTCATGCGGGAAAGCTCACCGAACTGCGTCGAGCAGTTGAGCACCCACGAGAGCTGGGCATGCGTCGGGATCTGGCTCTGAATGAAGACCAGCGACTTTTCCAGGTCGATGCCGCAGGCCAGGAGCTGTGCATAAGCCTCCAGGGATTTGCGGCGCAGCTCTGCCGGTTCAATGGCGACCGTAATGGCATGCAGGTCTGCAATGAAATAGAAGCATTCGTATTCATCCTGCAAGGGCCCCCAGTTGCGCACGGCACCGATGTAATTGCCGAGCGTGAAGGTGCCTGTCGGCTGGATGCCCGAGAGAATGCGTTTTTTCTTCTGTCCTGTCTCGGCTGTCTGCTGTACCTGCTCACTCATGGCTCGGTGCCTCCGGGAGACCGTCGCGGTCACGAAGCTGTGCGGTGCGCAGAGCGCTCATGACCTGCTGGTACAGATAGTAAACAGCACGCTTTTCCTTTTCCTCGCTGCTGATGGTTGCCGGCTGGATCTCGGTGCGGTACACGCCGCGCCTGGTCAGCAGGTAGACATAATGCACCGTGCCCACCGGAAGCGGGAACTGGGAGGTGCGCTTGGCATACTGCTTGATGGGGCCGGCATTGACAACGAGGTTGCGGGCAGCCTGGACAACGGACTTGTACTTGGTGGAAGCACCGGTGTACTCACCGCCGTTGTTGAAGTAGAGGTTGGCAGCGCCGTTGATGAAGCAGACCATGGACAGAAGGACGGTCTGACCCATCGGAATATCGACGATGACGCCGTAGATCTCCTCGGGCTTGATCTGGAAGCCCTTGAACTGGGTCGCCGGGATATGCAGGGCGCTGTTTCTGGTTGCAAGGTACTGGGGTGTCACCGGATACGGATCGAGCGGTGAACGTCTGAATGGTGCCATGTTTGAATCTTCCTTTCTATGTGGTCGGTACTCAGCCGAACATTTCGCGGGTCAGTCCGCCGAGGATCTCCACACCGCGGTCAATGGCCTCATCGGTGGGCGTGGAGTAATTCATGCGGAACGAATAGGTCACATCGTCCTCGGATACCATGAAGGCGCTGCCGGGAACGACGGCAATCTTCTTTTCGGCAACGGCGCGTTTGCAGAAGCCCATCATATCGCTGCCGTCGGGAAGGGTACACCAGAGGAACAGGCCGCCCTGGGGACGGGTGAAGGCGATCTTGTCGGAGAAATGCGCCTCCATGCCGCGCATCATGCGCTCTGCCTTCTGCTTGTAGATGGCGCGGAGGCCTGCAAGGTGCGCGTCGAAATCGGTGTCATGCACGAAATGGTAAGCGAGCATCTGGCCGAAATTGTTCGACTGCACATCGGACACCTGCTTGCAGACGACCATCTTCTGGATGACCTCCTTGGGGGCGATGCCGTAGCCGACACGGATGCCGGGGGCAAGCACCTTGGAGAAGGAGCCTGCATAGATCACGCGGCCGTCGGTATCCATCGACTTGATCGACGGTACATCCTCGCCGGCAAAGCGCAGATCACCGTAGGGATTGTCCTCGAGGATCATGGTGTTGTACTTCTGCGCGAGGGCATACAGCTCCCTGCGGCGCCCGAGGGTGGTGGTGCGGCCGGTGGGATTCTGGAAATTGGGGATCAGGTAGATCAGCTTGGTGTTTGGGTTGGCCTTCAGGGTCGCCTCAAGTGCGGCGGGATCCATGCCGTCGTCATCCATCGGCACGCCGACGAGGTTGACGTTGTAGGATTTGAAGGCATTGAGGGAGCCGATGAAGGAAGGTGCCTCGGCAATGAGGGTATCTCCGGGGTTGCACAGGGACTTGCAGGCAAGCTCCATGACCTGCTGTGCGCCGGAGGTGATGATAAGATCCTCAGAATCGGGCTTGAAATTGCCCTGGGCGAGCATTCTTTCCTTCATGAGGTCACGCAGGGGGGTGTAGCCCTCGGTGATGCCGTACTGAAGGACGTTGATGGGTTCCTCCTCGAAGAGCTTTGCCGAAATGCGGCGCACCTCGTCGATGGGGAATGCCTCCGGCGCGGGATTGCCCGCCGCGAAGGAGATGACCTCCGGATCGGAGGTGAATTTCAGGATCTCACGGATGGCAGATGCCTGGAGATGCGAGACCTTTTCTGAAAAAGAATAATTCATATGATCCTGTCCTTTGTCATAAGATTCTATGGTAGATCCGTACTGCGATGCATGGCAGTACCATTATCTATTTTACAACAAAATCCGGATTCTGTCAAGGGGGATTTGTACAATTTAGTGAAATTCCATGGTTTTGGAAATGAAACTATCAATGGATGCCCAGTGCGGGCACGCACCGGAGCGTGGGCAGGGTATTCTCGATTACAACCCGCCTGTGAGCGCGTCTGCCCCGTGCGGGCACGCACCCCCCATTTAAAAACGAGGTGATTTCTATGAAACGCAGCAATTTTCTCCGTGCTTCTGCGATCCTCACCGCTTCGGCGGTGGGAACGAAGCTGCTCGGGGCATTGTTCAAGCTCCCCCTGACCAATCTCCTGGGCGGCACGGGAATGGGGTATTTCAGTACGGCATACGGGCTGTTCCTGCCGCTGTATGCCGTGCTGGTCACGGGGCTTTCGACCGCGGTGGCAAGACCGGTGGCATTCTATACGGCGCAGCACCGGCAGGAAGCCGCGGCAGATGTCCGGCGGATGGCGGGGCGGGTCTTCTGCGCGGCAGGGCTTGCGGGAAGCATCGCCGCGGCACTCCTGGCAAGGCGCTTTACCGTGCAGACCGCCGGGAATGCCGATGCGCTGCCCGCCGTGCTGGCCATTGCGCCCGCGGTGCTGCTGTGCTGCCTGACAGCGGTGGAGCGCGGGTATTATGAAGGACTGTGCCGGATGCTGCCGACCGCGCTTTCCCAGCTTGCCGAAGCCGCCGTCAAGCTCGGGGCGGGGCTGTACCTGTGCCGGCGCTTCATGCTCCGGCCGCCTGCCGTGCTGGCAGGATGCACCCCGGAGGCCGCGGGTGCCTGCGGGGCGGTCATGGGCGTGACGGCCGGCGCCCTTGCCGGGTATCTGCTGATGCTGGCCTGCCGCATCCGGGAGCCGGCGCTGCCCCGGAGCAATGTGCCTGCCCGGGTGCTTCTGCGGGAGCTGCTCGGCATCATGATCCCCGCGGCGCTCGGCGCATTGGTGACGAATCTGACCTCGCTGATCGACCTGGTGACGGTGATGCGCTCCTTTTCGGCGCAGATCGCAGAGGATCCCGCGGCATTCTACCGGAATGCCCGTGTCCCGGAGAGCATTCCCCCGGAGAAGGCGGCGGCATTTGTGTACGGCTCCTTCATGGGGCTGTCGGTGACGGTTTTCAATCTGGTGCCCTCCCTGACGAATATGCTGGCAAAGGGCGTGCTGCCCTGTGCCGCCCAGGCATGGGGTGCAGGCGACCGGAAGGCCGCAGCGGGGTATGCGCGGGAAGTCCTGCTGCTCACGGGACTGGCGGCCATTCCGGCGGGCTGTGCGCTGACGGTGCTGGCAGGGGAGGTGCTGCGGTTCCTCTTTGCGGGGAGAGAGGATGAAATTGCTGCGGCGGTGCCGTCCTTGCAGGCACTGGCGCCCGGGCTGATCGGGCTGTGCCTGACATTCCCGGTGTTCAGCCTCTTGCAGGCAGTCGGGCGGGAGGATCTTCCGGTGAAGCTGCTGATCCCGGGGGCGCTTGTCAAGCTCGCCGGGAATCTGCTCTTGCTGCCCCGGCTGCATGCGGCGGGGGCGGCGCTTTCGACCGGGCTGTGCTACGGGGTCATTCTGACCGCGGCGCTTGTCTGCCTGCGGCGGGTGCTCGGGGAGAAAATCGGCGTCGGCAGGTGCCTTGCAGCGCAGGGATTTTCCGGCGTGCTCTGTGCTGCTGCCGCATGGGTCGCCTGCACCCGTCTGCAATGCGTTCTCCCGCAGCGCCCGGCCTTCCTCCTTGCCGCCTGCATCGGTGCGGGGGTGTATGCGACGGGGATCGTCTGCCTGAAAGGAATGCGCCCCGGCAAGGTCTGAATGCGATGCACCCATTGCAAATCCCTTTCATATATTGCAGTATCAAACAGAAAGGGGTGATCGCAATGCTCTGCAAGGCAGTCATGCCGTCGGAGACGTATGCAATCAAGGCACAGCGGATCCTGGCGGCCAGCGGCTACCGGAGTGACATTCTCCGCACCACCTCCCGGCGGGAGGGATGCAGCTTTACCCTGCGGGTGCAGGGGAATTGTGAGCATATCCACACGCTGCTGATGCAGGAGGGGATCCCTGTGCAGGGGTTCAGGATCGAGCGTGATATGCCGTGATCGTGAATTTTGACAATGCCGCGACAACGTACCCCAAGCCCGCCGGGGTGCGTCAGGCTGTGGAGCGGGCAGTCCTTACCTGCGGCAGCGCAGGCAGAGGCGGCCATCCGCTGGCGGCGCGTTCGTCTGCCGTGGTCTATGCGGCGCGGGAGGAGGCGGCTTCGCTCTTTGGCGCACAGCCCGAACATGCCGTCCTCACCTCCAACTGCACCCATGCCCTCAATATCGCCATTCAGGGCATCTGTGCGGGCGGCGGCCATGTCGTCGTCAGCCATCTCGAGCACAATTCCGTCCTGCGCCCGGTCTATGCCCTTGCCAGGGAAGGCCGGATCCGGTACAGCATCGCCCGGGTTTCCACAAATGATGCGCAGACTGTGGAAAACTTCGCCCGCTGCATCCGTCCCGATACCGTCGCGGTGATCTGCACCCTTTGCTCGAATGTGACCGGGCAGATCCTTCCCTGGCGCGAAATTGCGTCACTTTGCAAGGCACGGGGCATCTGCTTCATTGCCGACGGTGCGCAGGCCTGCGGCGTGCTCGATGTGCAGCTCTCCGACGGCATCAACATCCTCTGTACCGCCGGGCACAAGGGACTGTACGGCATCACCGGCACCGGGCTGCTTGTCACGGACGGACAATTCGAGCTGCCGCCGCTGCTGCACGGGGGCTCCGGTTCTCTCTCGAATCTCCCCGAAATGCCCGGCATGCTCCCGGATCGTCTCGAAGCCGGCACCCTCGGCGTGATCGGTGCGGCATCGCTGACCGCCGGGATCCGCTTTGTGAAGCGGCGCGGCATCGGGAATATTTTCGCCCATGAATCGGCACTTTGTGACAGGCTGATTAGGCTTCTCCGGAAGAAGGCGAATGTCACGGTCTACCGCGAACCGGAAGGACATTACGCGCCGATCGTCTCGTTCAATGTCGCCGGGGTACCCTGCGAGGAGGTCGCCGGAAAGCTCGCCGCGCACGGATTCTGCCTGCGGGCGGGGCTGCACTGTGCGCCGCTCGCGCACCATGTCCTGCAAAGCGGCGGCACCGTCCGCTTCTCGCCTTCGGTCTTTTCCACGATGAAGGATGTGGAAAGAATGGCGGCGCTGCTGTAGTGCTTTTGCCGGCTTGCGCCGGCTCAGGAGGGGCTGCTCGCCCCTCCTAAACCTCCCTCGGCAGGACTGTGCAGCCCTGCACCCGCAGAGATTTGCATGAAAAAACCTCCCCGCATTGCGGGGAGGAATGGTTTGAATTGTGGTACATCTTACCCGGAGCGCGGGCGGGGTATTCCCGATTACAACCCGCCTGTGAGCGCGTCTGCTCAGCGCGAGCACGCGCCGGGCACGCGCTTATTCGCCGGTGTTGGAATCGAGGTCAAGAAGCAGATCGTCAATGTCGACCCAGTTCTTGTCGCTGATGCCGTAGCGGCCGTCATCGTCGGTGGAGATCTCCACGATCGTATTCACCGGGCTCTTGTAGCTGATCTGATCCACGAAGCCCTCGGCAACCTCGAGCACGCGGGTACCCCATTCGATCTCAAGCGCGTCGAGAGCGGCATCACCCTCGGCATTCGCAAAGCGCTCGGAGAATTCGCTGTCGTACAGCGCCTCGATCTCCGGCAGCGCAATGTCCCAGTAATCCATCGGCTCGCAGACCACGGTGATGTGGTATACCTTGCCGGACAGAACCGCAGGCTCTACAGTGTACTTGGCCTTGGCAGCGAGGGAACGGGCAAGCGCCTTGTAGCCGGTCATCATGCCGTCATTGATAACGTCGGTGTCAACGGCGAAATTGTAGCAGATCAGCTCGGCAATGTAGTCGATCTCGTCGTCATACACGGCCTGTGCCTCGGTGGCATCGGCATCTGTCAGGTCAATGTACTTCTCCTGCTCATTCTTGTAGGTGCAGTCCATGACGGCCTGTACATAGTCGGTGTAGGTCTTGGCTGCGCTGCCGCATCCGTTCAGGCTCAGTGCCATGACAGCGGCGGAGATTCCTGCGATCAGTCTCTTTTTCATACTTACTCCTTACTGGTTTGACATTATTCGGCTTCGGTGGTCTCTGCGTCGGTCTCAGCTTCGGTCTCTTCCTCGGGGGCTTCCTCGGGTGCTGCTTCCTCCTCAGGGGCTTCCTCAGGTGCTTCCTCTGCATCATCGGCAGCTTCGTCACCGGATGCAGCCCATCCCTCGGAAAGCGTCGGAGCAATGGAATTGCCGTCTGCATCGTAGAAGGTGATATTGTCGATGTACAGATCGGAAATATTGCCCATGCCCCAGCGCATAACCTGGAAATACGGCTCGGTCATGGTATCCTCCCACTTCTTGCCGGAAGAAGCAAAGGTGAAGAGGAAATTGACATGCACGGCATCGGAGCGCTCCAGAACATATTCCTGCACGCCGGATGCGGAGAAATCCTTGAAGCCGAACCACTTGCCGTCAGCCATTTCGGAGCCGCCGCCGCCGCCGATCCAGCCGGGAACGCGGACGAATTCGCCGTCCTCATTCTCGAAAAGGTCAGCCTTGGCCTCCACATACAGGTCGAATTCAATGGAATTGACCTCGGTGAGCTGCTCAGGTGCCAGCAGCTTTGACACATCAAAGCGCAGCTTTTGTACAGCCGTGGCGAGATTGTCCTCGGTGGTGGTCTCGTCGGTGAATTTCAGCATCTTGTTGCCGTCCACATCCGCAATGGACACAGTGCCGTCCACCGCGGTATCGTCATCCACAAAGGGGAATGCGATGTCGGCGGTGATGCCGTCCTCATCGAAGGTAATGGCATTGGCGTCAGCCTCCGGGAAGGCTGCATTTGTCGGGGGCTCGGTGACCTCCTCGGTGGTTTCCGCGGTGGTGACCTCCTGTGCCTCGGTGGGCGGATCGGTCTCGGCCACGGAGGAAGCGGTATTGCCGCTGCATCCTGCCGAGAGCATGGCCAGGAGAACGGCCGCAGTCAACAGTGTCTTTTTCATGTTCATAGCTCCTTCATCCTATCAGAATCATGGTAAAGAGAAAGCCCCCAATTTGCATCGGGGGCTTTTCGTGCAGTCAAGTGGATCCGGAATCCCGATTACTTGGACTTCTTGGTAACCAGAGCAACGCCGCCGGCTACAACAACAGCAGCCAGAGCCAGACCTACGCCGCTGGCATCGCCGGTAGCGGTGTTGGAGGTGGCAGCAGCAGCAGTCGTGGTGCCGCCTGCGGCAGCAGCGGTGGTGGTGCCACCCTTTGCAGCCGTCGTGGTGGTGCCGCCTGCAGCAGTGGTGCCGCCGGAGGTTGCTGCGGTAGTGCCAGTGGTCTCTGCGGTAGTCTCAGCAGTAGTCTCTGCGGTGGTAGCCTCAACGCCGTCATCGGTCTTGATGGAGTTTACGGTGATGGCGAAGTTGTTGCCCTCAGGCAGGTTGTAAGCGTTGATGTTGGTCTGGATGTACAGGCAGCTAATGGACTCGGAAGCATCTGCGATGTTCCAGGTAACGGTGTAGGTGCCGTCGCCGGTGATGGTGGTCAGCTCAGCCGCATCAGTGGGCTTGTCATGGTGCTTAGCATTGGTGCCGCACTCGCCGCCGAGGTATGCAAAGTATGCATCGGAATCAGTGCCGTCATTGTTCTTGTTGTGGCTCTGGCCGTTCAGACCGGAAACGGTGAAGGTAACAGCGATGTACTTGTTGACAGCAGCAGTATCGGCTGCGATGTCCTTGACATCATTGCCCCAGATGTTGTAGATGTTCAGACGGTAGGAATTGTAATCGAGACCGTCGATGTTGGCAACAGTGCCGTTGTTGATGTACGGGATCTCGACCTCAGCGGCAGAAGCCGGCAGAGCAGCAACGGAAACAGCGGATACAGCGAGTGCAGCGATACCTGCGATCAGAGTTCTCATCTTCATGGTAATCTTCTCCTTTTTTAGTGCTTTTTAATGCTTTTTGAAAAGCAGATGTAATACCGGCACAGCCGGCAGGAAACACGGATCTGCGCGGACAACTGTCCGTCAAACCTTCACATTTATTATAGCATACTCCAAAATAATTGTCTATTGAAAGATCCGACAATTTTTAAGATTATTTTTCATCCGCTTTTCACGATTTTCACGAATCCTGCGGCAGAAATTACCAGGAGATGGGAATTTTTCCGATGTTTACACGGATTGACAGCACGGGGCGGGTGTGGTATAATGATTCAAAAACATATTTACGACAGGGGGGACTTCATGAAAGCTGTACTATGGATCATCTGGCAGGCGACCTGGTGTCTGCCGCAGAATCTGGCGGGGCTGATTCTGCTTTTGCTGCACCGCAGGGAACGGCATTTCCGGTTTCACGGGGCGATCGTCACGCCGTGGGATCACCGGGGCTGCACCTCCCTCGGGGCATTCATCTTCATTGACCGCCATGCCGTGCGCGACCGCCCCCTCCTCGTGCATGAATACGGCCACACCGTCCAGTCGGCCGTCCTCGGGGCGCTCTACCTTCCTGTGATCTCCCTCCCGTCCATGCTCTGGTATTCCCTCCCAGCCCTCCGGAAGTACCGCCGCCGCACCCACCGTTCCTATTACAGCTTCTACACCGAACGCTGGGCGAACCGCTGGGGCGAAAAAGCCTGCAAGGAACGGTCGATGGGAATGGCGCATATTGATTGAATGGGTTTGAATTATTGCAAATTGCATTATTTATAATGGGGGGCAATCGGCGCTGCTTGGGATCCTGTGCAAATACTTGTCGCCCCGGGTTCTCATCCATTCCCGGGACTACTCGATCTCGGACAGCATCCTGACTCGATCTCGGTCGCAAGCTCCGGCGTATTTGCACAGGCGCGCCGATTTCCCCCCATACCCCCCTTCTGCACAATACCACCCGCATCGTGCAGTTTGCACAAATATTCAGATTTGCGAGGGGCAAAAATCGGCATTCAGGCGATTGACAGAAACAGGGGTTTTCCAGTATACTATGGATAAAGTAACAGGCGCTTCACGCTGCATGAGAAACAAGGAGGGATCATCACATGAATGGAATTGATTTTGAATCCGTCGCTGCGATCGTGGCAGAGCAGTTTGACATGGATCCGGAGGAACTGAACGAGGACACCGATATTCTCGACGATCTCGGATGTGATTCCATGGGCGCTGTGGAGCTGATCGTGGCCATTGAGAGTGCCACCGACATCCGCATTCCGGATGAAGCGGTTGACAGCATCCGCACCATCGGCGACCTCGTGAGCTACCTTGCGGAGCACGCCGAGGCAGACGAGTAAACGTCAGGCACATCCGGCAGCAATGTCCGGATGTGCAGTTTTTTCCCCTTGAAAATGCCCGGGGATTCTGGTATAATAATAGTGCGCCTTCCGTGTCACACCGGCACCGGAAACGGCGTATGTATAAATGGGGGACAACCCCCGCAAGGACAAAGACACAAGATGCCCGCAACAAGGAAAGGCAGGTTTATGATGCTTACAAAACACAGAATCGCAGCCGCAGCAGCGGCATTGACCATGGCGCTCGGATGCAGCGCAATGACCGCGTCGGCCTATACCGCGGATGATGTGGCCGCCAAGGCACGCGAAGCCGGATGGCCGGAATATCTGATCCAGATGGGCTATAACGAATGGAATTCCGGGGAATACGACCAGAGCGCCCTCGATTCGGCATACGGCAGCGTTTCGACCTACAATGACGACATGCGCAAGGCTGCCGCCAATGCCCTGGGTGTGGATCCCGACGATCTGCCCGATGCCCCCGCACCCACCGAGGCACCGCAGACAACGGAAGCCGCGCAGCAGAATGCCGATGGCACCACCGCCCCCGCCGGGCAGGCAGCGGCAGAAACCACCACCCAGACCACGAAGCAGGACGGCAATCCGGAGCTGATCGTGAAGAAGGCCGACGGCACCGAGGAGCAGCGCATTCCCAAGGCGGATTTCATCAATATGACGCTTGAAGAAAAGCAGGAATACGTCAACAGCCTTGCCCCGGAATCGCAGGGCGAATTCGTGGCATCCCTCTCGAATGCCGAGCGCAACAGCCTCATCAAGCAGCTCCCGGTCGATGAGAAGGCTGCCTTGCTCCAGACGTACATTGATACCGCCGGGACGATGGGACTGGATGTGACGGTCGATTCCCTGACCAATGACACGATCTCCCTGACGATGCGCAATGAGGAGGGCACCGTTGTCGGCATGACGAATGTCGGTGTGACCATCGACGAGACCGGCATTTCCCACACGAAGCAGTTTCTCATTGCCCTGATCGGAACGATCGGTTCCCTCGCCGGGTTTGGCATCCTCGCAAGGAAAATGCGGGAGGAGTAATTCTTCCGGTAAGGGGCATTTCCCGAAATCAACAAAACGAAAGGAGCCTTCCATGGCAGAAAAAAAGAAACCCCGCATTCCGGTCTATTTCCTGACCGGACTGCTGCTTGCCGTCCTGTGCAGTGCCGTCAGCATTGCCGCGCTGACAGCTCCCTATGAGCGGGTGAAGACCTACCTGAATATTCTTTTCATGGATCAGAAGAAGATCACCCCCTCGACCGGCGTCAACGGTCTGGTCATTACGGAAAACGAGAACATTCCCACCGAAGCCGACGGGACGCAGGCGCAGTCGGAGCTGCTTGAAAGCGGCGAGATCATCCGCCCGTCCTTCGGTGAGCAGTACGCCGTCCTGAAGATCGAAAGCGCCGGGATCAATGCCCCGGTGTACTGGGGATCAAGCACCGAGCTGCTTGACCGCGGTGCCTGCCAGACGACCTCCTCGGTGGTCATTGGTGAGGAAGGCAATGTCGTCATTGATGCGCATGTCAATACCTTCTTTGCAAGCCTCCAGGATGTTGCAGTCGGGGATACCGTCGTGCTGTATACCGAATACGGCGTCTTTACCTATGAAGCCAGGGAGCTTGTGACCTTCCAGAATACCGATAAGAAATATGTCATTCCCTCGGAGGAGGACAAGCTGACACTGTACACCTGTGAAGCACAGGTGCTCGGCACCTCCGCCACGCGCATCGGCGTGGTCTGTGCGCCCGTCAGCAAGCTGTATTACCCCGCGGGTGAAAAGGAGGCGGCAGAATGAAGCGGATCAGACTGTATCTCCCGAATGTGCTGCTGACCTTCCTGCTGGTATTCTTCCTGCTGGGTTCCGAGCTGACCATGCTGGCAAGCCGCGTCGCGCTCAATGCCGATGCCTTCGCGCTGGTCGAGCAGCAGCAGGATCTTGGCGGCAAGGCATACAGCACATTGGAAACGTATTTCAATACCCGCTCGAATTCCACCGGCATTCCCGCGGAGGTCTTCCTCGCTGCGGTGGATGAGGCGGCCGTCGGCAGGGGCATTCATGCGAGTGTGGAAGCGGCATTTGCGTATCTGAACGGCAAGGCGGACAGCTATGCCTATACGATGGATTTCACCGCGCTGGAGGATTCCGTGAATGCGTTCTTTTCCGACTACGCCGAAGCAGGCGGCTATGAGAAGGACGCGGTCTATGAGCAGAAGGTCGCTTCTGTGATCGCGGAGGCAGAAGGGGAGATCCTCTTTGTGACGGACACCTTCAAATTCTCCGTTCTGGAAGAAAACGGCTGGCTCGGCCGTCTGCGCAAGGCGGTGTCGTACCTGGATCTGCTGCAAACGGTGTGCCTGGCGGGAACGGCGGTCATTCTGGTGCTGCTGCTCCTGTGCAATCTCAGGCAATTCGCGCACATGGCCTACTGGCTCGGCCTTGCGGGGCTGATCGGCGGGCTGCTGCTGCTGGTGCCGGCGGTCTATATCCAGGCAACGGATTTCTTCTCGGGATTTGCGATCAAGGATCCGCAGATCTTCGCGGCAGTTGTGGGATTTCTGCAATTGCTCACGCAGCGGGCGCTGGTCATGGCGATTGCCACCGCAGCGGCAGGCCTTGTGCTGCTGGTGTTGTTCGCGGTGCTGCATTCTCACAAGGAAAAGGCACAGGAATCATAAGCTCTGAATCCCTCCCCAGATGCGGGGAGGGATTTCAGGCTGTCGAAAAAGTGTCTGTGACACTTTTTCAGGGGGTGTGGGGGCGAAGCCCCCACACCGAAAAACCCCCTCCCCGCGTGCGGGGAGGGGGCAGGGGGAGGGGCGGATCAGCAGTACG